>CAYYZI010000120.1:0-7453 GCA_964475675.1 uncultured Geminicoccaceae bacterium | reverse complement strand
ATCGACGATCGCCCCGATCGGTTCTCCCACCTTGACGTAATCCCCGATCTCCACCTCGCGGCGCTCGAGGATGCCGGAGAAGGGGGCGCGGATCTCGGTGCGGGAAAGCTCGAAGCGCGCCCGTTCCAGACGGGCCCGGGCCTCTTCGAGCTGGGCCAGGGCCTGGGCCACGCGGTTCTCACTCTGATAGCCCTTGGCACCGAGCCGGCGGGCGGCTTCGTAATCGCGCTCGCGCTGCAGGACCAGGGCCTCGGCCTCGCGCACCCAGGCGGCGCGGTCGCGCGGATCGAGCCGGGCGATGATCTCGCCGGCCCGCACGAGATCGCCCTTGGCCACCGGCAGGGCGAGGATCTTGGCCTCGATCTCGGCCTCGAGCTGGACCCGGCGATCGGCCTCGGTATGGCCGTAGAGCACCAATTGTCGGGCCACCGGGCGGGCCTCGCTCCAGCGCGCCCGCACCCGCATCCGCGGCTTCTCGCTTTCCACCAGCCGGACCGCCGCCGGGGCGGCACCGGAGTCGCCTTTCGGGGCACCGTAGCCGAAATAGGGAGAGGCCATCCAGGCGATGACGGCCAGCAGCAGAAAACCGGCGGTGAGGTATGACCTGCGCACCTCCTAGTCCCCCGCCTCCGCGATGTCCGCCACCGGTATCGCCGGCGCCGGATCCTGTCCGGTGGCCGCGATCTCCCGCAGCAGCCCGGGCCGCTGGCGCTTGACATAGGCCAGAGCGGCGGCCAGCACGGTGCGGCCGAAACCGAGCGCAAAGCGCATTCCCGGCTCCAGCTCGCCGACCCCGGGGGCGGCCGACTGCTTCTCGAACGCCGCCAGATCCTCGAACAGGATGCGCTCCCATCGCGCGATCATCTCGTCGAGCACCTCGGCCAGACGCTCGGGCGGCAGATGGTGGGCGAAGAACATCAGCACCAGGAACTCGGAACGCACCCGGTGGCGCGGCTCGGTGCCGGCGAGCTCGCTGCGCAGCGCTTCGAGACCGGCCGGGGTGATGCTGTAGATCTTCTTGTCCGGCCGCCCCTCCTGGGCGATCGTGCGGACGCGGACGTATCCCTGCCGGGCGAGCTCGGCGAGGGCCGGGTAGATCGATCCGTAGCTGGCCTGGAAGAAGTGCCGGAAGCTGACCTCCAGACACTTCTTGATGTCGTAGCCGCTCATCTCGCCGAGGCTGAGAACGCCCAGGCACAGGGTCCGCGTGTCCATCGGCACCTCGTTCCGTTCCCGGCTGAGAATATCGAGGCGATATATATCGTCAAGACATATCGGGGTCGGGCCACCGATACGCCGGATTGTGTGGCATCAGCCAGTGATCAATCGAAGGTGACGGTCACCATGTCGCCGGCCTCCATCGGCGCATGAGCCCGTTCGAGGGCCGCGAAGGCCCGCCGCAGGGCGCGGTCGATCTCCGGCAGATCGTAGATGCCGCTGTGGGTTCCCGGCAGCATCTCGTAGAGCACCGGCCGCCGCAGCACCTGGACCAGCGCCTCGCTGCGCTGCCGCGGCACCACCTTGTCGTCCCGCGCCACCAGCACCGCCACCGGAATGTCCCGCTCGGCGAGGTGACGGTCGCTGCGGAAGGGGTGTTTGAGAAGACGGCGCACCGGCACGAAGGGATATCGCGCGCGGGCCACCGCCTCGATGGAATCGAAGGGGGTGACCAGCACGGCGCCGTGCAGCGGGCGGGAGCGGGCGAGATAGGAGGCGACGCCGGTGCCGAGGCTGAAACCGGCGGCGTAGACCCGCTGCGGCGACAGGCCCCGGACCAGGGTGTCGTGGATCAGCTCGGCATCCGCGAACAGCGCCGCCTCGCTGGGCTCCCCTTCGCTGGGCGCATAGCCCCGGTAGTGGAACACGGCGATGTCGAAATCGGGCAGGCGGTGGGCCAGGAACACGGCGCAGTCGCGCGCGTTCCAGGCATTGCCGGTGAAGCCCAGCACCAAGCCGCGGCCCGGGCCCAGAGCGCGGATCAGATAGCCGACGATGCGCGCATCCTCGGCGGTCCGCAGTCCGATCTCCTCGGCATGTGCGGGCAGGCGATAGCTGGCAGTGCTGGCCGCATTGCGCGGAAACAGCATCTGCTCCTGGAAGACGTACAATGCGCCGACGGCCAGGCCGTAGGCGGCCGCACCGCCGAGAAGAATCGGAACCATGCCGCTCCTTGCATGTGGTGCCGTGATGCGTCGGGCCTTGCCGGACCCTTCGCCGATCTCGATGATTAGGGCATCGACCCCTCGGGGCCAAGTATGTGCTCGGCCCGGGTGGCGGCAACATCACGATACGGAGAAACGCGACGGCGATGCCCGGAGCAGCACTGGTGACCGGCGCCGGCCGCCGGATCGGACGCGCACTGGCGCTGGATCTCGCGCGATCCGGCCATGATCTGGCGCTGCACTGCCGGAACTCGCTGCCGGCCACCCTGGCCCTGGCAGCCGAGATCCGCGCCCTCGGCCGGCGCACGGTGGTGGTGGTGGCCGATCTGGCGGAAGAGGAGGCAACCCGCGGCATCGTGGCCGCCGCCGTCCAGGCCCTCGGCCCGCTCTCGCTGCTGGTCAACAATGCCTCGATCTTCGTCAACGAGCCGCAGCCGGGAGAAGCGGAGCGCGAGCTGTGGGACCGCCAGCTGGCCATCAATCTGCGGGCGCCGGTGGTGCTGAGCCGGGAGTTCGCCGCCCGCCTGCCCGAGGAAGCCTGCGGGCTGATCGTCAACATCCTGGACAGCCGTCTCGCCCGGCCCACCGCCAACTATCTGAGCTACACCGTCTCCAAGGCCGGGCTGGCCGCGGCCACCCGGGTGCTGGCCCGGGCCCTGGCACCGCGCATCCGGGTCAACGCCATCGCCCCGGGACCGGTGCTGCCGGCGCCGGGCATGAGCGAGGAGGCCTTCACCCGGCTGGTGGGGGCGACACCGCTGGAGCGACGGCCGGAGACGCGGGAGATCGGGGCGGCGCTGCGCTTCTTTCTGGAGGCGCCGAGCGTGACCGGACAGACGATTCTGGTCGATGGCGGGCAGCACATGGGCTGATCTGCGCCCCCGGGTGCGCCGACGGCGGCGGCACCGCCTCCGATTAACATTCTGTTCAGGGGCAACCGCGATCCTCCTTCGCGTGTTCCAGGTAGGACCGCTCAGGACGGACAGAATGGCGCATGGCAAGGCTGCGCGGCAGGCACGTCGGACGGCGGCACGCGCCGCGAAGGCGATTCGCAAGCACCGGCAGACGCCGACACCGCAGAACTATCATGTCTGGTACGCCCATTTTTCGGCCGGCGAGCCGGAGCTGTCGGCCGCCCTCGAAACCCATCTGGCAGCCGGCCGAGCCCTCGACGACGGCTGCATGCTGAAGCTCTACGAACGGTTCCTCTCTCCCTCGTCGGAGGCCCGGCAGCTGCGCGAAGCGAGCCAGCGCCTGCAGCGGTTGACCGACCGGGTCGGCGAGGAACTGGCCTCGGCCGGCAGGGACACGAGACGCTACCGGGCGGCGGTCGGCGAGCTCGCCGCCGATGTCACGAAAGCGTCGACCATGGCCCAGCTCAAGCAGCTTTTCGGTATCCTGCTCGAGGAAACCGCCGGCGTCATCGAGATGATGGCCGGGATCGAGGCCCGCCTCGGCGAGAGCCATGCCGAGATCGCGCTGCTGCGGCGCGATCTGGAGCGGGCGCGGGACGAGGCGCTGACCGATCCGCTGACCGGGATCGCCAATCGGCGCCGCCTCGAGGGGGCGTTGCAGGAAGCGGTCGAGGGGGCCGCCGGGGGCGGGCCGGTACCGGCCCTGATCCTGCTCGATATCGACCATTTCAAGGCCTTCAACGACCAGTACGGCCACAGCGTCGGCGACAAGGTGCTGCAGGTGGTGGCCCGGCTGATGGCCGCCAATGTCAAGGAAGAGGATCTGGTGGGGCGGCTCGGCGGCGAGGAGTTCGCGGTGCTGCTGCGCGACGCCCTCGAGCGGGATGCCGCGGAGATCGCCGAGCGGCTGCGTCACCGCATCGCCAACTGCCGGATCCGCCTCCGGAACGCCAACCGCTTTCTCGACCGGCTGACCGTCTCCCTCGGGGTGGGCCGGCTGCAGCCCGGCGAGACCATGCAGGCCTGGCTGGAACGGGTCGATGCGGCGCTCTACCTCGCCAAGCGCCAGGGCCGCGACCGCGTGGCCCGGGCCGGAGGGTCGAAGCGCGGGGCTGGGATCGCCGTCAGCGCTGACGCTGGCGCTGCTGCGCCCGCCGCAGCCATGCCGTGGCATCCTTTTCCGGCAATGGAGGGCAGCTGATGATCGCCTGCACGGCATCACAGCCGGCCCGCCGCAGCATCTGCAGCTGTCCCTTGTCCTGGATGCCCTCGGCAACGAGGCGCAGCCTGAGGGTGCGGGCGAGCTCGACCACCGAGCTCACGAACAGGGTGCGGCGATCGTCGCGGGGTGTGTCGTGAATCAGCTCGTGCGCCAGCTTCAGGGTGTGCACCGGCGCGTCGCGCAGCACCATCAGCGAGGTCGGCCCGGCGCCGAAGCGGGCGACGGCGATGCGCACCCGGCTGCGTCGCAGCGAGTCGAAGGCGGCGCCACCCGCCTGCAGCTCCTCGAGCAGGAGCTGCTCCTCGATCTCCAGCTCCAGCGCCGCCGGCGGAATGCCGTGCAGGCGGCACTGTTCCTCGACCCGCTCGGCGAGACCGCTCCAGGCGAGCTGGCGACGCGAATAGATGGGCACCGCCAGATGCAGCGGACCGAAGCCCTGCGACACCCAGCGCCGGGCCTGGGCGCAGGCCGACATGATCAGCCAGTCGGTGAGCTCCTCCATCAGCCCGGCCCGCTCCGCCAGCTCCCGGAACCCGTCGGCCTCGACCTCGCCGTAGCGGGGATGGTTCCAGCGCACGATGGTGGCCAGCCCGACCGGTCCCGGCGCCAGGGTCACCTGGGGCTGGAACAGGAGGCCGAGCTGTTCGGCGGCGATGGCCGCGCGCAGTTCCTCGGCCAGCACCGGGCCGCGAGCGATCTCGCGGTCGAGGGCCGGATCGTGGAAACGGCAGAGATTGCCGCCCTCGCGCTTGGCCCGGTACATGGCGGCATCGGCGCGCTCGATGAGCTGCCCGGCGGTGTCGCCATCGCGCGGGTAGAGCACCATGCCGATGCTCGCCGAGATCCGCACCGGCTCCCGATCGAAGCTGAAAGGCGGAGCCACCGCATCGAGGATCTTGCGACCGACGATGGCGGCATCCTCGGCCCGGCGCAGATCCTCGAAGACCATCGCGAACTCGTCGCCGCCGAGCCGTGCCACCGTATCGGTCTCGCGCAGGGTCGCCCGCAACCGTTCGCCCACCTGGCGCAGCAGCGCGTCGCCGGCGGCATGGCCGAGCCGGTCGTTGACCGCCTTGAAGCCGTTGAGATCGAGCAGGACCACGCCGACCAAGCTGCGATGGCGACGCGCCGCGGCCAGCGCCTTGTCCAGCCGGTCCCGGAACAGGGCGCGGTTGGCGAGACCGGTGAGTTCGTCGTACTGGGCCAGGCGGTCGAGCCGGGCGAGATCCTGCGAGCGGGCGATGGCGAAGCGCAGGCAGCGGTCGAGGCGAACGGTGTCGAGCTCCTCCTTGTCGAGGAAATCGGCGGCGCCGAGATCGATCGCCAGATTTTCCACCTCCTCCTCGGCATAGCCCGAATAGAGCACCACCGGCACCTGCACGTCGCGCGCCCGGAGCGTGCGCAGGAAAGCGAGGCCGTCGCGCCCGGGCAGGTAGAGATCGGCCAGACAGACATCGAAACGGTCGGCGGTGATCCGCTGCAGCCCCTCCTCGGCGGTGGACACCCGTTCCACCTCGTAGCGGGCACGCTGGGCCCGCAGCAGCAGCCGCCGGGTGAGCTCGGCCTCCTCGGGATCGTCCTCCACCAGCAGCAGGCGCAGGCTGCGGGCCATCCCGGCCGAGGGATCGGCAACCGCCTCGCGACACTGGCTCAGCGGCCGACCCAGGGCGACGACAGCAGCGCTTTCCGCCAGCCCCGGCGGCGCCGGAAGCTCGGCGGCGGGGTTGCGAAAGGGCCTGAACTGCTTGCTGTCATCCATGAAATGCTCGACCCTCGGTTTAAAATTGCGCGCGGTCATAAACTTAAACGAGAGCCCGGCCGCGTCAAACATAATTTGCGGTTGACGCGAACACCCCCGGCTGCGGCCGCTCCCGGGGGCCAGAAAGGTTGGAAACGCCATGGACGAGAACGCCCGCGCCTGCGGTTCGGCGGACCCGCCGCCGATTCTCCTGGTCGAGGACAATCCCGCCGATGCCCGTCTGGCCCGTGAGGCCTTCCGGGAAATCGGGCTGGAAGGGGCCATCCGCCACGTCGTCGACGGGGTGGAAGCGCTGGCGTATCTGCGCCAGTGCCATGCCAGCCGGGCCTGGCCGAAGCTGATCCTTCTCGATCTCAACCTGCCGCGCAAGGACGGCCGCGAGGTGCTGGCGGAGATCAAGGCGGATCCCCGGATGCGCGGCCTGCCGGTGATCGTGATGTCGACCTCGGTGGCCGAGCAGGACATCCAGCAATGCTACGCGCTGCACGCCAACGGCTTCGTCGCCAAGCCCGTCGATCTCGAGCATTTCGAACGGGTCGCCGAAGCCATCAACCTCTTCTGGCTGCAGGTGGCGGAGCTGCCCTGACGGCCGCCGGCCGGATGCCGATGCCGGCGAAGCCGGCGGGAAAGGCGGTAGGCGCGGGATCGATCTCCACCAGCTCGCCCTTGCGGATCTCCAGCACCGCCAGACCGTGCTCGGCGAGGCCGTCGGGCCGCAGCCGGAAAATGCCGGTGAAGCCGTCGAACCCCTGGGGATCGGTGAGCTGGGCGGGGTCGAACCGGGGCTCGCTGCGCGACAGCAGCACGGCGAGGGCCGCGGCATCGAAGGCGAGGCTCGCCAGCGGCCGCGGGGAACGGCCGTAGATCTCGGAGAAGCGCCGGGCGAAGGCCGCATCCTTGGCCGGCGAGCGGGCCGCCAGCCAGCTTCCGACCAGGGACTCCTGCGCCGTCAGCTCCTTGTCCTCGAGCCAGCGCATGGTGCCGAGGAAGCGGGCGACGCTGGTGTCGACATCGTAATAGGCGAGCAGTGCGGCCACCGCCCGCAGCCGCAGCCCGCCATCGGCGATCAGCACCGCATCGAAGGGCGGCGGACCGAAGGTGTCCTGGCTCTCCAGCCGGGCCAGCGCCGCCCTGGCCGCCTCGTCCTCGCGGCCGGCCAGCGCCGCCTTCTGCTCGGCCAGCGCCCGCACCCGCTCGTCATAGGCGGTGAAGCCGCGCAGGGTTTCGGCGATGGCGTTCTGATCGCCGCTGTAGACCGCATAGGGCAGATCGCCGATCCCGCCCAGGCTCGCCCGCCAGGCCTCCAGCGCCCGGCGGCCGTACGCATCGTCGGGGACCAGGGCGGCGATGCGGGTCAGGCCCTGGCCGCGGGCATAGGCCAGCACCCGCGCCACCT
>CAYYZI010000119.1:0-7476 GCA_964475675.1 uncultured Geminicoccaceae bacterium | reverse complement strand
TCTCCGATCCCAATGTGGAGGGGGTGCTGATCAACATCTTCGGCGGCATCATGCGTTGCGACGTGATCGCGGAGGGGGTGGTGGCCGCGGCCCGCGAGGTCAATCTCAACGTGCCGCTGGTGGTCCGGCTGGAGGGCACCAACGTCGAGCTGGGCAAGCGGATCCTCTCGCAGTCCGGACTGCCGATCATCCCCGCCGATGATCTGGCCGATGCCGCCCGCAAGATCGTCAACGCTGTGAAGAAGGCTGCCTGATGTCGATACTCGTCGACGCCGATACCCGGGTCATCTGCCAGGGCTTCACCGGAGCCCAGGGAACCTTCCATTCCGAGCAGGCGATCGCCTACGGCACGCGCATGGTGGGCGGCGTGACCCCGGGCAAGGGAGGAACCACCCATCTCGGGCTGCCGGTGTTCAACACCGTCCGTGAGGCGGTGCGGGAAACCGGGGCCGAGGCCACGGTGATCTATGTGCCGGCGCCCTTCGCCGCCGATGCCATCCTCGAGGCGGTGGAGGCGCGGGTGCCGCTCATCGTCTGCATCACCGAAGGCATCCCCGTGATGGACATGATCAAGGTGAAGCGGGCGCTGGAAGGTTCGGCCTCGCGCCTGATCGGGCCCAACTGTCCGGGCATCATCACCCCCGGTGCCTGCAAGATCGGCATCATGCCCGGTCATATCCACATGCCCGGCAAGGTCGGCATCGTCTCGCGCTCCGGCACCCTGACCTACGAGGCGGTGTGGCAAACCACCCAGCTCGGACTCGGCCAGTCGACCTGTGTCGGGATCGGCGGCGATCCGGTCAAGGGCATGGAATTCATCGATGTTCTGGAGCTCTTCTTCGAGGACCCGGCGACCGAGGGCGTCGTCATGATCGGCGAGATCGGCGGCACCGCGGAGGAGGAGGCGGCAGCCTTCATCGCCGCCTCGCCGAAGAAGAAGCCGGTGGCCGGCTTCATCGCCGGGCGAACGGCACCTCCCGGCAGGCGGATGGGCCATGCCGGGGCGATCATCGCCGGCGGCAAGGGTGGCGCCGAGGAGAAGATCCGGGCGATGCGCGAGGCTGGCATCGTGGTGGCGGAGAACCCGGCCGAGATCGGCAAGGCGATGGCCGAGGCGCTGGCGGCATAGCGGCCGATGCATGGAGCTGGGACGTGCGTTAACCATATCCTAGGAAATTCGCGTTTTTCTCCATGCCGGTGACCCCGGAGGTTGTGGACCATGGCGACGCGTCTCGAGCTTGAACAGACTTCGTTCCTCTACGGAACGAACGCGCCCTTCCTCGAGGAGATGTACGCGCGCTACCTGGCAGATCCCGGCAGCGTCGACTCCACCTGGCGCGCCTTCTTCGACGAGCTGGGACTGGACAATCGGCGCCTGTTCGAGCGTCTGCAGGAGGCTCGAAAGCCGCATCCGCGGGCGGCGCGGGCGCGAGGGGCGGCGCCGGGCATCGCCGCCGGCGTCGGGCTGCAGGATCCGGCGGTCAAGAAGCTGATCCGCGATCACCTGCGGGTGATCATGCTGATCCGCGCCTACCGCGTGCGCGGCCATCTCATCGCCGATCTCGATCCGCTGGGCCTCGCCCGCAACGAGCATCATCCCGAACTCGATCCCCGCACCTACGGTTTCGAGGATGCCGATTTCGAGCGGGAGTTCTATCTCGACTACGTGCTCGGTCTCGAGACCGCGACCCTGCGCAAGATCATGGAGGTGCTGCACAAGACCTACAGCGGCACGGTAGGAGTCGAGTTCCTGCACATCCAGGACCCCGAGCAGAAGGCCTGGATCCAGGCCAAGATCGAGGGCACGGGCGGGATCTGGGATACCAGCGCCGAAGAAAAGCGCGAGATCCTCGAGCAGCTCACCGCCACCGAGGCCTTCGAGACCTTTCTCCACCGCAAGTTCCCGGGCACCAAGCGCTTCGGCATCGATGGCGGCGAAAGCACGATCCCGGCGCTGGAAGCGGTGATCCGCACCGCCAGCGAGCTCGGTGTCGAGGAAGTGGTGATCGGCATGCCGCATCGCGGCCGGCTCAACGTGCTGGCCAATGTGATGGGCAAGCCCTATGCGGCCATCCTTTCCGAGTTCCAGGGCGAGGCGGTCCGGGATTCGGTGCTCGGCTCCGGCGATGTCAAGTACCATCTCGGTACCTCGACCGACCGCATGATGCCCAGCGGACGCAAGCTGCATCTGTCGCTGACCGCAAACCCTTCCCATCTCGAGGCGGTCAACCCGGTGGTGATGGGCAAGGCTCGTGCCAAGCAGCGCCAGCGCGGCGATGTCGAGCGCTCGCACGTGATGGGGCTGCTGCTCCACGGCGATGCCGCCTTCATCGGCCAGGGCGTGGTCCACGAATGCCTGGAGATGTCGGAGCTCAAGGGCTACCGCATCGGCGGCACGGTGCATCTGATCATCAACAACCAGATCGGCTTCACCACCAGCCCCGCCCAGGCGCGGAGCTCGCCCTATCCCTCGGATGTGGCGCGCGGCGTGCAGTGCCCGGTGTTCCACGTCAATGGCGACGATCCCATCGCCGTCATCCAGGTCGCCAAGCTGGCCACCGAGTTCCGCCAGCGCTTCAAGAAGGATGTGGTCATCGACATGTGGTGCTACCGGCGCCACGGTCACAACGAGAGCGACGAGCCCTCCTTCACCCAGCCGATCATGTACAAGACCATCGCCCGTCATCCGACGGTGCGGCAGATCTACGCCCAGCGGCTGGAGCGGGAAGGGCTGATCCGTCCGGGCGAGGCGGAGGAGATGCTGGAGGCCTTCCGCCGGCAGCTCGAAGCGGCGCATGAGGCCTCGCGCAACTACCGTTCCAACCAGGCCGACTGGCTGCAGGGGGCCTGGAAGGGATTGCGGGCGGCGCCGCTGACCTATGTGCGCGGTGCCACCGCCACCGAACTCGACCGGCTGCGCGAACTCGGCCGCCGCATGACCACGCTGCCCGAGACCCTCGATGTGCATCCGCGGCTGCGGCGGGTCATCAACCAGCGGCGCAAGGCGATCGAGAGCGGCGAGCGCATCGACTGGGCGACTGCCGAGCATCTGGCCTTCGCCACTCTGCTGGTGGAGGGCTTCCCGGTCCGCCTGTCGGGCGAGGATGTCGGTCGCGGCACCTTCTCCCAGCGCCATGCGGTGATCGTCGACCAGACCACCGAGGAGCACTACATCCCGCTCGCCCATCTGGCGCCCGACCAGGCCAGCGTGGAGATCGTCGACAGCATGCTGTCGGAGGAGGGGGTCCTGGGCTTCGAGTACGGCTATTCGCTGGCCGATCCCAACGCCCTGACCGTCTGGGAAGCGCAGTTCGGCGACTTCGCCAACGGTGCGCAGGTCTATTTCGACCAGTTCATCAGCTCCGGCGAGGCCAAATGGCTGCGCATGTCGGGTCTGGTGTGCTTTCTGCCGCATGGCTACGAGGGGCAGGGGCCGGAGCACAGCTCGGCGCGGCCGGAGCGTTTCCTGCAGCTTTACGCCGAGCACAATATCCAGGTCGTCAACTGTACGACTCCGGCCAACTTCTTTCACGTCCTGCGGCGCCAGCTGCATCGCGATTTCCGCAAGCCGCTCATTTGCCTGACGCCGAAATCGCTGCTCCGCCATCGCCGCTGCGTCTCGGCGCTGGCCGACATGGCGCCGGGAACCAGCTTCCACCGGGTGATGTACGAGGAGCCGCCGAGCGAGGCCGATGCCGCCGTCGAGCGGGTGATCATGTGCACCGGCAAGATCTTCTACGAGCTGCAGCAGGCCCGTGACGAACGGGCGCTGGGCGGCAAGGTGGCGCTGGTGCGGCTCGAGCAGCTGGCACCGTTTCCGGAAGAGGCGCTGACCGAGGAGCTGGCCCGCTATCCGCGGGCGGCGACCTATGTCTGGTGCCAGGAGGAGCCGCGCAACATGGGCGCCTGGTTCTTCGTCGCCCCGCGCATCGAGAACCTGCTGGAAGCGCTGGGCAAGGAGCAGCGGCGGCTGTCCTACGCCGGCCGCCGGCCGAGCGCCTCGACGGCCACCGGCTACTACGCCCAGCACGAACACGAGCAGCGCCAGCTCATCGACGAGGCCTTCACCCGCCCGGCCGGCTACCGCTCAGGAGAGGACGAGCAATGACTGTCGAAATCCGCGTTCCCACCCTCGGCGAGTCGGTCACCGAAGCGACCATCTCCCGCTGGCTGAAAAAGCCCGGCGAAGCGGTGGCCCGCGACGAGCCGGTGGTGGAGGTGGAGACCGACAAGGTGAGCCTCGAGATCCCCGCTCCCGTGGCCGGCCGGTTGGCAGAGATCCTGGCCGAGGAAGGTACCGACGTCGAGGTCGGCACGGTGATCGGCCGCATCGAGGAAGGGGCGGTGGAGGCGGCCCCGCCGGCCGAGGCACCAGCGGCGGCACCGGCACAGGCCGCGGCGGAGACACCGGCTTCCGCCGCACCGGCGGGGGTCGGTCCGGCGGCCCGCAAGCTGGCAGCGGAGAAGGGCGTCGATCTGACCACGGTCGCCGGCACCGGGCCCAAGGGCAACATCACCAAGGCCGATGTCGATCTGGCGGCGGCCAGGATTTCCCCGGCTCCGGCAGAGGCGCCCGCGACGGCGCCGTCCCCGGCGCCTGCGGCGCCGGCCGCAGCTCCGCCACCGCCGCCGGCGGCCGGCGAGCGGCGCGAGGAGCGGGTGCGCATGACCCGGCTGCGCAAGCGCATCGCCGAGCGCCTCAAGGAGGCGCAGAACACAGCCGCGATGCTCACCACCTTCAACGAATGCGACATGAGCGCGGTGATGGCGCTGCGCCAGCGCTATCGCGATTCCTTCGAGAAGAAGCACGGCATCCGTCTCGGCTTCATGGGCTTCTTCGTCAAGTCCTGCATCGAGGCACTGAAGGCCTTTCCGGCGGTCAATGCCGAAATCGACGGCGACGAGATCGTCTACAAATACTACTACGACATCGGAGTCGCGGTGAGCACCGACCAGGGGCTGGTGGTGCCGGTGCTGCGCGATGCCGATCTCATGTCCTTGGCCGAGATCGAGAAGGCCATCGCCGATCTCGGGCGGCGCGCACGGGAAGGCAAGCTGTCGATGGAAGAGCTCACCGGCGGCACCTTCACCATCACCAATGGCGGGGTGTTCGGCTCCCTGCTCAGCACCCCCATTCTCAATCCGCCGCAGTCGGGCATTCTCGGCATGCACAAGATCCAGCCGCGGCCGATGGTCACCGACAGCGGTGCCATCGAGGCCCGGCCGATGATGTATCTGGCCCTCTCCTACGATCACCGCCTCATCGACGGGCGGGATGCCGTGTCGTTCCTCGTCCGCGTCAAGGAGTGCATCGAGGATCCGCAGCGTCTCCTGCTCGAGATCTGAACCCCAACCCGGGACCGTTGGACATGAGTGACACGGAATTCGATCTCGTCGTCATCGGCGGCGGGCCGGGCGGCTATGTCTGCGCCATCCGCGCAGCCCAGCTCGGTATGCGCGTGGCCTGCGTGGAACGGCGCAAGGCGCTCGGCGGCACCTGCCTCAATGTCGGCTGCATCCCTTCCAAGGCGCTGCTGCACTCCTCCCATCTCCTCGAGCAGGCGGAGCAGGAATTCGCCGCCCACGGCATCCGCGCCAGCGGGCTGGAGATCGATCTCGAGGCGCTGATGGCCCGCAAGGACAAGGTGGTGGGGGATCTGACCAAGGGCATCGCCTTCCTCTTCAGGAAATACGGCGTCGAGCATGTCGAAGGCCATGGCCGCATCACCGCGCCGGGCCGAGTGGTGGTCGAGGGTGGCGACGGTTCGAACCGCGAGCTGGCGACCCGGCATCTGGTGATCGCCACCGGCTCCGAACCGGCCTCGCTGCCGGGCATCGCCATCGACGAGGAGCGTGTCCTGAGCTCCACCGGGGCGCTGGCGCTGGATGCCGTGCCCGGACATCTGGTGGTGGTCGGGGCGGGCTATATCGGGCTCGAGCTGGGCACGGTGTGGCGGCGGCTGGGAGCCCGGGTCACGGTGGTCGAGTTTCTCGATCGCGTCACTCCGGGCATGGATCTCGAGATCAGCCGCCAGATGCAGCGCATCCTCAAGCGCCAGGGCATGCGCTTCCGTCTCGGCAGCAAGGTGGAAGCGGTGGCGGAGAAGGAAGACGGTTTGGAAGTGACGGTGGCCCCCGCGGCCGGCGGCGAGGCCGAGACGATTGCCGCCGACCGGGTGCTGATCGCCGTCGGGCGGCGCCCCCACAGCGCCGATCTGGGGCTGGGGGCGATCGGCCTGGCGCTCGACGAGCAGGGGCGGATCCCGGTCGACGAGCACTGCCGCACTACCGTCGAAGGAGTGTGGGCCATCGGCGATGTGGTGCGCGGCCCGATGCTGGCGCACAAGGCGATGGAGGAGGGGCATGCGGTAGCCGAGGCGCTGGCCGGGCAGAAGCCGCATGTCAACTACGAGGTCATTCCCGGCGTGGTCTACACGGAGCCCGAGGCGGCCAGCGTCGGGCGTACCGAACAGGAGCTGAAGGAGGCCGGGATCGCCTATCGGGTCGGCAAGTTTCCTTTCAGCGCAAACAGCCGCGCCCGTTGCACCGGAGCCGCGGAGGGATTCGTCAAGATCCTGGCGGAGACCGGGACCGACCGGGTGCTGGGTGCCCATATCCTCGGTCCCGATGCCGGCACACTGATCGCGGAGATCGCCATGGCCATGGAATTCGGCGCCTCCAGCGAGGATATCGCGCGTACCTGCCACGCCCATCCGACTCTCGAGGAGGCGATCAAGGAAGCCGCCTGGGCGGCCTTCGACAAGCCGGTCCACATCTAGCCGGCGATCCCGTGGTACCGAATCCGGCTGGACGCCGGCCGGCGATGCCGGCACATTCGATCCGTTGTCTGCAATCGCGGCCCTGAAAGGAACATGCCGATGCGTTTTGCGATCACGCGCCTGTTCGCGTTCGCCTTCGTCCTGCTGGTCGCCGAGTTGGCGGTTGCCCAGAGCCTGGTCGGCACCTGGGTGATCGACAAGGAAGCGATGCGGGGAGAGCTCCGCCAGGCGATCGAGGCGGAGATGCGCGACCTCACTCCGGAAATGCGGGCCCAGGTGGCGCCGATGATCGACCAGCAGGTCGAGGGCATCATCGCCCAGCTGCAAGGATCGGCCGAGTTTCGTGAGGACGGCTCGGTGGTGTTCCGGGACGAAAAGGGCGGCGAGGATCCGGGGCGCTGGGAAATGGTCGATGGCCGGATCCGCCTGACCGCCGCCGACGGCAAGGGCGATGCGATGGTCGGCGAACTGGTCGACGGGCGCATGGTGATGCGCCCCGAGAGCGAAAAGGACGTCCCCTTCTCCTTCGTCTTCATGCGGCAGTAACCCGCCGGCAGGATACCATCCTCTGCCACGGGCCGGCCTTTGCCGGGCCGTTCGTTTACGGTCTGTTGAGAAGCGGCTGCTAGGGTTTCTTGCGGCGATCGGGCATCGGCCCCGAGTTCGCCTCGCATGCCCAGGGAGACCGCCAGCAGAT
>CAYYZI010000118.1:0-7575 GCA_964475675.1 uncultured Geminicoccaceae bacterium | reverse complement strand
AGCGGCAGCGGCTGGCGCAGGCCGATCGTCCGGTCGGCGCCGGAGAGCGCGAGGGGGGAACCCGCCGGGGCGACTTCGCAGGAAAGTACGGGCGTTTCCGGGGGACGCAGGGAAAGCTGGCCGATCAGCTCGCCGAACATCTCCCGTGTCTGTTCGTAGTCCTGGCGAGTGCGGACCAGGGCGCGCTGGGTAGCCGCCGCCGTCTCCGCGAAACGCTGGGCGCGCACCGCCAGCAGCCGCAGCAGCTCGGGCAGCACGGCATCGAGCCTGCCATTCACCTGCAGGATGGGCGCCTCCATCTCGCCGCTCTCGCGCCACCAGCGTTCGAGCCGCCCCACGAGCTTCCGGTCCTCGACGAGGACCGCGATGCAGGAGGTCGGCGGGGTGCCGATCCCGACCGGCCGGCCGCCGGCATCGGCCGGAGTGTCCGGCGGCAGGAGGGCGATGCCGCTGCGTCCCTGCCGCAGCATGCGCCACAGCTCGACGGTGTCGCCGAGCCATTGCGTCAGCGTTTCGGCGCAGTCCGTCGTCGCCAGGATTTTCGGCGTGCCGGCATGCAGCCGGGCGAGGAAGGCGGGGGATGTCTTCAGCACCGAGCGGCTCCCGAAGCACGGGTTGAAACCCTGCCGGCGGCCGATTGCGATCGGCCGATGGCGGTGAAAAAGGGCGCGAGCTGGCTGTCCCAGGAGCGGCCCGCGGCGCGCCTCGCGGCGCCGCTGCGCAGGCGGGCAAGGCGGTCGCGATCGGCCGAGAGCTCGGCGATCAGGCGGCAGAAGTCGGCGACCACCGATTCATCGTCGCGCTCCGCAACGAGCAGCCCGTCGATCCCGTCCTCGATGCACTCCTCGACCGCCCCCACGGCGGTGGCGACAACCACGCAGCCGAGACGCTGGGCCTCGAGGATGGTCAGCGGCACACCCTCGAACCGCGACGGCATGACCACCAGATCGGCCCAGGCATAGAGCCGGTCGAGTTCGCGCGAGGAGACCGCCGCCGGCTCGCGCAGGGCGCTGACCGCCGGACAGGCGACCCGATCCTGCGCCAGCACCTCCTTGCCGACGACGCGCCAGTCGACGGCTTCGGCGCCGGCACAGCTGCGGCAGATGATCTCGTCCAGCCGGTCGAGGCCCTTCTGCGGATCGAACCTGCCGAGATAGAGGATGCGCAGCGGCTCGTCGCCGCGTTCGGCCTTTTCGGCGAGCGCCCGTTCGACGGTCGCCGGATCGGTCGGATAGGCGGGTGCATTTTCGATGCGCAGCAGCTTGGAAGGCGGGACCCCCTGGCCCAGGCACCAGGCTTCGAGTTCGCGGGAAATCACCGCGAAATGGTCGTAGGCATGTTCGTAGGCGAGGGCCAGATGGGAGTTCCCCATCGGCCGCCCGTAACGGTCCTGCTCGACCTGATGCAGCCCCAGAACCGTACGTACGCCGCGCCGCCGCAGCTCGTTCATCACCGCATGGGCGTCGACGCTGTGGGTGTTGAACACCACATCCATGCCGGCGAGCAGGCCGAGCAGGTCGCGATGGTCGCCGCGCAGCGCCCAGGCCGAGGGATGGGCGCCGAAATAGCTGCGCTCCTGCTGCCAGCCGGCGGTCGCTGCATCGCCCACGAAGGCGACGCTGTCGAAGGCATCGTCGAAGGGTGCCGGAAGCAGCGCCTCGTCGGCCTCGGTGACCACCAGATGGGTGCCGAAACCGCGCTCCCGGCAGGTCAGGGCGTAGTTCATCACCACCCGCTCCACGCCTCCCAGCCCCGCTGTCGGCAGAAGGAAGGCGATCTGCTCGCGCTGCCCGCGGGCCACATAGGGGTAGAGCGGGCCGCTCTCGGCGAGATCGCGGGCGATACGGTGGGGAAGCGGGCGCCAGCGCTTGCCGCCCCAGCGCACATCCTGGTGCGGTCGCCGCTGCCAGAGCTCCCGGAGGGCACCGATCTCCGCCAGCAGATGGCCGACCGCCCGTGGCGGCACGGCATCATTCGCGCCGGCCTGGGGCAGCCGCGCACCGATCACGGCGACCGTCGGCTGGGCCTCGGCCATGAGGCTGCGGATCCAGGCATCCGCGGGATCGCCCATCACCTTTTCCAACAGCATCCGGGTCATCACCACCAGCGCGGAGGAGCGGAACCGCTCGACCGCCCCGTCGGCGTCCTGCGCGCTCACCACCCGCAGGTCGGGCTCGCTTTCCTCGAGGGTCACCCCGACGAAGTTGACACGCTCCAGCAGGCGTTCGGCCTGCCAGAGAATGCCGTGGAGCAGACCGTGGCGCTGCAGCCGGTCGAGGGCGAGGATGCTCCCGAACACCAGAAAATCGGGAAAGGCGACCCGCCCGTGCGAGGCCACGTTGCGGACGATCTCCGCCCGCGCCTCCTCCTTGGCGAGGCACCTGCGCTCGGGCGCCCCGAAATCGGTGGCCAGCGCGGCCTCCGGGGAATCGGCGGCGAAAAAGGCATAGCGGGGCAGTTCGACATGCTCGCGCCGCAGCACCGCACGCGGCAGCAGGAGATCGCGATGCTTCCGCTTCATGTAGTGGAGGATCACCGGGCGGCTGCGCTCCGCCTCGAGCAGCATGCTCTCGGCGCGCCGGCGATAGCGGAAGCCACAGCCCCGGGCATGCTCGCCGCGAAAGCCACGCCCGAGCGCCTGCAGCCAGAAATCCCAGTCCTCGAAGCCGAGCTTCATGGATTCGTCGAACCGCACCCCGGTATCCAGCAGGGAACGGCGCACCATGCTGCCGGCCTCGCAGTAGTTCTGCCGCAGCAACAGCAGCGGAAGGAAGCCGCCGGACATGTCATAATGCTCGGTGAAGCCGAACATGTCGATATCCGGATAGACCCAGCCCACCTCCGGCGGCGCCTGCTCGAGCTGGCGCCACATCCGCTCGAGGCAATCCGGGTGAAGGCGGTTGTCGGCATCGAGAAAATAGGCCGCGCGACAGTCGGGCCAGGCGCGCAGCACGAACTCGATGCCGCGGTTGCGGGCCCCGCTCAGGCCGCGGTTGCTCTGCCGCAGATGGACGATCCGCCCGGGGTGCAGGGCGGCGAACATGGCGGCGGTGGCGCCGGTCTCGGGAAAGGGGCAGCCATCATCGACGATGACGCAGCCGATCCGGCGCTCGCTGCGCTGGGAGAGGACCGATTCGACGGCCTCGGCGAGCAGCCCCGGCTGCTTGAAGACGGGGATCACGACGGCCAGCTCGGGCGTCGCGGGCCCGTGCGGTTCCGAAGGCATGGCGACAGGCCGCCGGTTGGGCTCGCGCGCGTTCGCAATCACCGTGTTTCCCTCGCCTCGGTCGGTACGGTCTCAACTATTGGTTTATCCGGACCGTATGCATTTACCCGTTCAGTGTCAATTCCACAAGCCAGAGATAGCGTTCGAACATCTGCCGCTCCTCGAAACCGGAGGCCCAGATCCGTGCCCGGTGCCCGGTCTCGGCCGCCAGCCGCGGCTCCGCGAGAAGGCGGGAAAGCGCCGCAGCCATTTCCGTCACCGCGCCCGGCGCGACCAGAAATGCCGCCCGGCTCGCGCCGAGCAGCCGCTCCTGCCCGGAGGCCGTGGTGGTGACGATGGGAAGGCCGAAGGCGGCGGCTTCGGTGAGCGCCAGGCAATGCCCCTCGCGCCGGGTCGGCAGGAAGAAGATGTCTGCCGCCCGATAGAAGGGCGAGACATCGGCGAAGGCCCCCGGACAAAGCACCTGCCGCGCGAGGCCCAGCGCCGCCAGGCGGGCCGCGATCTCCGGCCGCAAGGGGCCGTCGCCGATGCAGAGAAAACGCGTCCGCGGGTGGCTGGCCACCAGCCGCTCGGCCACCTCGACCAGCTCGGGGTAGCCCTTCGATTCGGCAAAGCGGGCCACGGTCAGTACCAGAGGTGCCTCCGCCGGCATGCCGAAGCGCCTGCGGATCCGTCGCCGCAGCCAGTAGGCCGCGCGTGGCGCGAGCGGAGGCGCCGGTGGCACCCCGTTGGCCACGACCTCGACGATGCCGGCAGGCAGATCGTAGAGGCGCTCGATACGGCGGGCGAGATCCCCGGAGACGGCGATCGGACGGTGCAGGGAAAGATCGAGCGCCGCCCGCTCCCGCGGCTCCAGATTGGCCTCCTCGGGGGCCTGGTGGAACAGCACGAGGGTGCGCCGGCCGCGGCGCGCGAGACCTTCCAGCAGACCGTTGGCGTATCGCGGCCAGGAGACCGGCAGCAGCACGCCGTCGCAGGGGATCTCCTCGACCAGGCGCGTCACCGCCGCCGACTGCCGCGCGCGGTTGGCCTCGACGGACAGCGCCGTGTCGAAACAGATCCCGGCATCGACCAGCGCCGCGTCCAGCTCCGCGAGCCGGGAGGCGAGCTCGGGCGCGCATTCTTCCTTCTGGTACGCGCAGGTGACGGTGAAGCCGCGCCGTCGCAGATGCCGGATCAGGCCGATGGTGTGCAGCTCGGCGCCGCCGAGGAAGCGCGAGCTGACCAGCACCAGCAGATGTCGGCTCATGACCATGGCCCCGGGCCGGCGGGTGGTGGAGGAAATGGCGGGCGTGCGCGAACCGCGCGACCCAGCCGCCTCTCAACCATAGAGAACTGAAACCTCCTGACAATAGCGCGATACGCGATATCCGCCCCGCGAGTTTGGCGGTTGAACGGTGATGGCACAACTTGCGTTACGGTTGATTTCCCTCTAGCTTCGTTGCGAGCTCGAGGCAGCGTCCGGTTCGCGTTTCCCCCGTGGCCGGGCGTCGGTGCGTTGGCGCCCCCTCGGGGAGCCGGAACGCGGCAGGAGAAGGTCCGGATGCACATCACGGCGATGGCTGGCTCGCAGGCCGGGCGACGCCCCATCTGCTATCTCGGCGCGTTCGACACGCCGCCCTGGCGCACCTTCATCGAGCGGGAAAGGCGGCTCCTGCAGATGGCCGGGATGCCGGCGATCGGCCTCTCGGGGGAGGAGTTCGGCGCCTTGCCGGCGCCTGCGCGGCGGGAACTCGTCCTCGGTGCCGCCGCCCTCCTGCTCGACCCGGGCGAGCCGCAATTGGTGCGCGACTGCGCATCCGCGCGCGGCCCGCTGCTGTTGCGGCTGCTCCACCGCAGCCGGCTCGATGTCTGCGCCCGCCTGGTCCGTGAACTGGAGTGCCGGCATTCCCGCCGGCTGGTGGTCGCCCCCGCCGATGAAGCGTTGCGCGAGGCCATCACCGCGCGGCTCGGCAGCGCCCGGGTGACGGCGGAGATCTGGGGGCCGTTGCTCGATCCCGAACGCGCCCTCGAGGCCGCGGCAACCACCCCGCCCGCCGGGATCCGCCCGATTCTCCGCGGCACGGCCGAGGCCGTCGCTCGCATGCGCCGGCGGTTGCCGAGGCCGGAGGGCCATGCCGCCGACGCTTCGAAGATCGGGGTGGTGGTGTTCGTCGGCCGGCCCCGCCGGAACCCCTCGCCCCTCGCCGAAGCCGTGCGTGCGCTCGAGGAGGGCTGCGCCGTGCTGGCCACCCCCGACTGGTCCGGGGTGCTGGGCACGGCGGCGCACATGCTTCCCGAGGAAGCGATCCTCCATCTCCTCGCGCTGTGGGCGCGAAAGCCCGAGCTCGCGGCGCGGCTGCGCCGGAGCCTCCTCGACGGGCTGCAGCCGGAACTGGGCGAGGAGGCCTTCCTGGAGCGCGTCCGTGCTCTCGGACCACGCTTTCAGCCGGAGGCGGAGACCGCGAGGGGCGGCAGCAGCCCGCGCGAGGTGGATCTGCTGCTCGCCGGCGACATGAGCCGACCCGGAGAGACCGTGCTGCAGATCGCCGCCCGGGTGCGCGAGCAGGCCACGAGGGGGCGGCGCATCGCCCTTCTTCATCTGCCGCCACCGGCGACGGAATTGGCAGCGGCGGTCGACCCCGGCATCGACGCGCTGGTCGGGCTCGGCGAAGCCGTCCTTTTCGACCCGGCACGCGAGGCACTGCGGGCGGGGCGGATCGAGATCTACGACATCGCCTCCAGCCTGCCGGCACTCGAGAGGATCCGGCCGGCGCTGCGTGCCCGCCACTGGATCGTCGAGGAGCGGGGCGACCCGATGCCGGCCGGCCGGGCGGCCGAGCTGCAGCTGCGGCTGCACCGCCTGTTCGGTTGCAGCCCGCGCTGGACGAGCCCCTCCCTCGCCTGCTGGCGGGCGCTCGCGGAAAGCGTTCCCACCGAGGCGGCACCCGCCCGACCACCGGCCGCCCCGGTGGTTTTCAGCTGCCGTCCGCGCGGCAGGCCGGTGCTCGGAACGGTTCTGTTCGATCATGCTGCTCTTGAACGAACGGTCACCTGGCTCGAGAGGATCGGTGCCCTCGACCGGTGCCGGCTGCGGGTTCTGCTGCTCGCCGAGGAGGTTGCCGAGACCCCGCTCGCCCGGCCCGAAGTCGAGATCCTCGATCTTCGCGGTACCGATCTCGGGCGCTTCGTGGCCGGGCTCGACGCCGCCCTGTGGCCGGAAGGAACGAGCGAGGAGGAGCAGTCGCCGACCTTCTTCGCCACCGCCCGCAAGGCGGGGCTGCCGCTGCTGCTGCCGCCCGGCCTGTCGATGCCCCATCTGCCCCGCTCCGCCGCCGGCTGCCGGATCGAACAGTGGCTGCAACGCCCGACCAGGCGCGCAAGGCGGACCGGGCCGCGGGTGCCACCATCTTCGGCCCGGCGTGTCTTGTTCGTCACCGCCAACGGCGTGGGGCTGGGCCATGTGACGCGCCTCGCGGCCATCGCCCGCTGGCTGCCCTCCGGGCTCGAGCCGGTATTCGCCACCATGAGCCAGGCGGTGGGCGTGCTCCAGCAGCTGGGCTTTTTCGCCGATCTCCTGCCGAGCTATACCGGGCATCCGCACGAGGTCTGGAACCACTGGCTGCGCAAGCGCATGGAGCAGCTGCTGGATGTCCACCGTCCGGCCGCACTGGTTCTCGATTCCTCCAACCCCTATGCCGGGGTGCTGGAAGCGGCGGTGGCCCGCCCGGAACTGCGCCTAGTGTGGGTGCGCCGCGGCATGTGGCGACCCGAACAGCACAATGCAGCGTTCCTCGCCCGTGCTCCCTGCTTCGACCTCGTCATCGAGCCCGGCGAACTGGCCGCGGCCCTCGATCGCGGGGCCACCGTTCTGCATCGCGAGGAGGTGGTGACGGTGGATCCGATCGGCCTGCTCGAGGAGGAGGATCTTCTCGATCGCGAGGAGGCCCGCCGGCGGCTCGGCCTGGCACCCGATCGCCCGGCGGTACTCCTGCAGCTGGGAGCCGGCACCACCCGCGACGTGGCCCGGCTCGCGGAGCTGGCGATCGCCGGCCTGCACCGTGCCGGCGAGGTACAGATCGTCACCGCGCGCTGGATGATCTCCGAGGATGCGCTCGACCAGTGGCCCGGGGTGAAGCTGCTCTGCGGCTTTCCCATCGGACGCTATTTCCGCGCTTTCGACTTCACCATCAGCGCCGCCGGCTACAACTCCTTTCACGACATCCTGCGCTTCGGCCTGCCCGCCATCTTCGTGCCCAACGAGGCGGAGATCATGGACGACCAGGCTGCCCGCGCCACCTTCGCCCAGGCGGCCGGTGCGGCGTTCGATCTGCGCATTTCCGATCTCGACTGTCTCGACGACTGCCTCC
>CAYYZI010000117.1:0-7576 GCA_964475675.1 uncultured Geminicoccaceae bacterium | reverse complement strand
GCCGGGCACCTACGTGCTGGTCGGGGTGTTCTTCATCTCCTTCGTGCTCTACTACTTCGTGAACTGGAAGTATCTGTCCGAGCTGTGGCCGATGAGCTGATCGAGGCATCGGACTCTGGCAGGGGCGAGCAAGCCATGGCGATGGCAGTGACGGTTCGGGATCTGGTCTCGGTCTTCAAGCTCAGGATCGGCTTCGCCATCACCCTGAGCGCTCTGGGCGGCGTCGCCGTCGCCCAGGGATCCCTTCCCGACGGCTTCGCCATCGCCGCGCTCGCCCTTGCCGTCTTCCTCGCTTCCTCCAGCGCCGGGGCCTTCAACCAGTTCGTCGAGCGCGATCTCGACGCGCGCATGCCGCGCACCCGCAACCGGCCCTTCGTGGCCGGTCGCTTCCGGGCGGGTGCCGGCTGGCTCGCGGCGATCCTCCTGCTGCTGGCCGCGGCGGTACTGCTCGCGGCCTATGCGGCCAACGGCTGGGCCGCGCTCTACGTGTTCCTGGGTGCCGCCACCTACGGCGTCCTCTACACCGTCTGGCTCAAGCGCCGGACCTGGCTCAACATCGTCGTCGGCGGCCTGTCCGGCAGTTTCGCGGTGCTGGCCGGCGCAGCCGCCGTCGATCCCTCGATCGGCGCCGCCCCCCTGCTTCTGGCCGTCGTTCTCTTCCTCTGGACACCGCCCCATTTCTGGAGCCTGTCGATGGCTCTGCGCGAGGACTACGCCTCGGCCGGGGTGCCGATGCTGCCGGTGGTGGTGGGCAACCGGGTCTGCGCGAAGGTGGTGTTCGCGCACACTCTGGCGCTGAGCATCCTGGCACTGCTGCCGGCAATGGCCGGCATGGGCCGGATCTATCTGCTCGGCGCCCTGCTCGGCGGGGTGTGGTTCACACTCGAGAGTTGGTGGCTGGTGATCCGGCCGACGCGGCGCCAGGCGATGCGCAATTTCCTGGCTTCGCTGGGACAGCTCCTGCTTCTTCTGGTGGGTGCCATCGCCGATCGCTGGCTGCTGGGAGCCGGCTGATGCGCGCGGCGCTGCTGGCCGCCGCTCTGGTCGCGCTGAGCCTGTCCGCGCAGGCGGCCACCACTGCTCCCGACGATGCCGAGGCACTGGCCAAGAGCCGGGCGGTGCTCGGCGACACGCTTCCCGACCTCGCCTTCCGGGATACCGAGGGCCGGACCGTCCGGCTTTCCGAGCTGCGCGGGCGGCCGCTGCTGATCAGCCTCGTCTATACCGCCTGCAGCGACATCTGCCCGACCCTCATCCAGAACCTCTATCCGACCATCGAGAACGCCCAGGAAATGTTCGGGGCGGACAGCTTCCGGGTGGTCACGATCGGCTTCGATGCCGCGCGCGACACGCCCGAACGCATGCGCTCCTTCGCCCGCAGCCAGGGCGTCGACCTGCCCGGCTGGCAGTTCCTGAGCGCCGACCAGAAGACCATCGACGCGCTCACCGAAGCGGTGGGGTTCACGATATACCCCTATGCCGGCGGCTTCGGCCATCTGGCCCAGGTCACCGTGGTCGATGCCGAGGGGCGCATCTACCGGCAGATCTACGGCGCCAGCTTCGATCCGCCGCAAATCATCGAACCCCTCAAGGATCTGGTCTACGGCCGCTACCGGCCGATGGCGGGCATCGAGGACGTGTTGGACCGGATCCGGCTGTTCTGCACGATTTACGACCCCAACACCGGACGCTACTACTTCAACTACTCCCTGATCATCCGCATCGTCATCGGCGGCGGCGCGCTGTTTCTCGTATTGCTGGTGATCGTACGCGAATGGCGCCGCTCGCCACCTCGAACCGGGCCTTCATCGTTGCACTGAGACAACGCCCATGAATGTACTGCGTCAGCCTTTGCGGCTCGCCTTCGAAGCCGCCCAGAACGCTCTTGGCCGGATCTTTCCCGACGCCTGGAACCCGCTGCTGAACCTCGGCGCCCTCGGCTTCTTCTTCTACTGGATCGTCACCGTCAGCGGCATCTACGTCTACGCCTTCTTCGATACCGGAGCGGCGCAGGCCTTCAGTTCGGTGGAGGCCATGACCTACGAGCAGTGGTTCCATGCCGGGCTGATGCGCAGCCTGCATCGCTACGCCTCCGACGGGCTGGTGGTGGTGATGCTGCTGCATCTGCTGCGCGAATTCGCCCTCGACCGCTACCGCGGCGCCCGCAGCTTCAGCTGGCTGACCGGCGTACCGGTGCTGGTGCTGGTCTATGTCGCCGGCATCACCGGCTACTGGCTGGTCTGGGACAAGCTCGCCCAGTATGTGGCGATCGTCACCAGCGAATGGCTCGACAAGGCCGGCATCTTCGGCCAGCCGATCGCCCGCAACTTCCTCTCCCCCGAGCATCTGAGCGACCGCTTCTTCACCCTCATGGTGTTCATGCATATCGCGGTGCCGCTGATTGCTCTGCTCATCCTGTGGGTGCATCTGCAGCGCATCACCAAGCCGCGCATCAACCCGCCGCGCGGGCTGGCGGTCGGCACCTTGGTCTCGCTGCTGGTGCTCTCCCTGATCTGGCCGGCCACCAGCCAGGGACCGGCCAATCTGCTCGAAGTGCCGGCCGATATCGGGCTCGACTGGTTCTACCTGCCCCTCTATCCGCTGTTCGAGACCCTGCCGGGACCGGTCACCTGGGGCAGTTCCATCGCCTTGCTGGTGATGTTCCTGGCGATCCCCTGGCTGCCGCCGATGCGGCGCCCGAAGCCGGCCCATGTCGATCTCGCCAACTGCAACGGCTGCGGACGCTGCTTCGCCGACTGCCCCTACAGCGCCATCACCATGGTCGCGCGCACCGACGGCCGCCCCTTCGAGAGCGAGGCCCAGGTCAGCCCCTCGCTATGCGTGGCCTGCGGCATCTGTGCCGGCGCCTGCCCCACCTCCACCCCGTTCCGCCGCGCCTCGGCACTGATCCCGGGCATCGATCTGCCCGACCTGCCGCTGTCGCAGGTGCGCGAGCGCCTGCACGAGGCCTCGGCGGCGCTCAGCGAAAGGCCGCGGATCATGGTCTTCGGCTGCGGCAACGGCGTACCCTTGGCGGGGCTCGAGAGCGCCAATGTGGGCGTCGTCCAGCTCGCCTGCAGCGGCCATCTGCCGCCCTCCTTCATCGACTATGTGCTGAGCCGCGACTTGGCCGAGGGGGTGGTGCTGACGGGCTGTGCCGAGAACGCCTGCTACAACCGCTTCGGCATCCCCTGGACCGAGCAGCGCATCGCCGGCCAGCGCGATCCCTATCTGCGTCCACGGGTGCCACGCGAGCGCCTTCGCACCCTCTGGGCCGGACCGCTCGGACGTGGCCGGCTCGAGGATCTGCTGGAGCAATTCGCAGGCGAGCTGGCGACGCTGCCCTCGCATGCCGAGGAACGTGCGAGGCGCCGTCGCCAGCTGGCGGAGGCCGGCGATGACTGACCTCCTGCGTTATGCCGGTCAGGCCCTGTTCTACGCGGTGGTGATGCTGGGCATCGGCTATTTCTCCCAGCGCCCGATCTACCAGCATATCCCGCCCGACAAGGCGCAGATCCTGCTGAGCTTCTCCCATGGCGGCCAGCGCAAGGAGGCCTGTCGACGGCTGAGCTCGGCGGAAATCGCCAAGCTGCCGCCCAACCAGCGGCGGCCCAACACCTGCGCCCGCGAGCGGCTGCCGATCCACGTCCAGCTCGTGCTGGACGATACGGTGATCTTCGATCAGATCCTCAAGCCCACCGGCCTGTCGGGGGACAGCCCGGCCCATGCCTATGAGAAGTTCGTCGTTCCCGCCGGCCGCCACAAGCTGATCGCCCGTCTTGAAGATCGCGGCCGCACCGATAGCTTTGCCTATGAAAGCGAGCTGGTGGTGGAGCTTCGCCCCCGCCAGAACCTGCCGATCGATTTCAAGGCCGACAAGGGCGGGTTCATCTTCTACCTGTAGGGGAAACGGCATGGCCCTGATCGAGTGGCGCAAGGAATTCGAGACCGGCATTCCCGACGTCGATCACGAGCATCGGGACCTGGTGGCTCTCATCAACTCGCTGCACGAGCAGCTCGTCGATCGGGCCGATCCCAGGACCGTGTCGGCGTTCCTGGGCGAGGTATTTGCGCGCATCTCGGCGCATTTCGCGCTGGAAGAGACGATCATGCGCAAGCACCGCTACGACGAGTACGAGGCCCACAAGGCCGAGCACGAGAAGCTGCTCGACGATATCCGCGACATCATGGACGATTACGAGGCCGGCCTCTACGAGGATTTCGAGGACCGGCTGGCGAGCCGCGTGCGCGACTGGTTCGTCAACCATTTCAAGACCAAGGACGCGCGACTCCACAAGAAACTCGGCGTTTGACGCGACCACGCCGGCTTCTCGCCCACGACATCTTCTTCCCGCTGGCCTGCCTCTGGGCGGCCGCCGCCGTGCCGCTGTGGTTGGCCCTGCTGAGCGGCTGGCTGCCACCGCCGGCCTGGCCGGCAGCACCGGTCTGGCATGCCCACGAAATGCTGCTCGGCTTCGCCGGGGCGACCATGGCGGGCTTTCTGGTCACCCGGGCATCCCCGGCGCGCATCCTGCTGCTGGCTGCTCTCTGGGGGCTGGCGCGGATCGCCTTCTGGATCCCGTCACCATTCGCCGCACTGCTTCTGCTGCCCTTCCCCGCGCTGCTCGCCGGGCTGGTGGCGCCGCCCTTCCTCAAGGCCTCGAGAAAGCTCAACAATCTGGCTTTCGGCGTGATTCCGATCGGGCTCCTGCTGCTCGAAGGGCTGTTCGCGCTGGCTGCCATGGGGGCATGGGCCGGGCTCCTGGAACCGGTGATCTGGACCCTGGTCTATCTCGTCTCGGCACTGCTGACACTGATGGGCGGACGCATTATCCGGGCCGCCACCGCCGGCCTCGTCCAGAAGCGGGGCGGCCGTTTCGAGGCCGGCATCAACCTCCGCCGCGAGGCGTTCAGCCTCGTCCTCTTTCTGTTCGCCATCCTCGCCACGCTGCTGTCGCTGCCGCTGGCCACCGCCGGCCTCGCCCTGCTCGGAGCGGGGCTGCTGACCGGCTGGCAGCTCGGCCGCTGGTTCGTGCCAATGCTGCGGCGGGCACCGGAGCTGTGGGCGCTCCATCTGGGCTATGCCTGGCTGGCCGCGGGCCTGATCCTGCTGGGCCTGGCCGGCATGGTGCCGGCGCTCGCTGCCGCCGATGTCGTCCATGCCGCGATGATCGGCGGTCTCGGCACCCTCGCCTTCACGGTGATGGCCCGCACCGCGGCACAGCGCAGCGGCCGGGGCTTCGAGGCGGCAGCAAGCATCGCCCGCTGGGCACCGCTGCTGAGCCTGGCGGCCCTGACGCGCCTGGGCGCCGCCTGGTTTCCGCAGCTCGGCGGTACGGCACTGCCGACCTCGGGGTTTCTCTGGTCCCTGGCCTTCCTGCTGCTCGCGGCCTTCCTCCTGGCCCACCGACAGCCTATGCTGAGAGCCGACCACAACCGAAGTCCGGGCCGTCGAACATGAAGATCCCATCCGCGGAACCCCATCCGTTCGCCGCGTTCCTGCGCAGCGTGGGGCGTGGCCCGACCCTCTCCCGCCCGCTCACCGAAGACGAGGCGCAGGCGGCCATGGAGGCGATCCTGGACGGGGCGGTCGAGCCGCTGCAGCTCGGTGCGTTCCTGCTGGTGCTGCGCTACCGCACCGAGACCGCGGCCGAGCTGGCCGGCTTCGTGCGGGCCGCCCGCACCCGTATCCCGGCCGCTGCCGACCTCGCCGTCGATCTCGACTGGCCTTCCTATGCCGACCGCCACAAGCAGCTTCCCTACTTCCTGCTCGCTGGCCTGCTGCTGGCCGCAAACGGCGTGCGCGTGCTGATGCACGGGATCCCGGGAGAGGGACCGGTCACCACCCCGGCAGGGCTGGCAGCCCTCGGCATCCGGCCGGCGCGCTCCGCCGAGGATGCGGCCCGCCAGCTCGATGCCACGGGGTTCGCCTATCTGCCGCTGGCCCTCCTGGTACCGGAGCTCGAGGCCCTGTTCGGGCTGCGCCCGCTTCTGGGCCTGCGGACCGCGGTGCACACGCTGGCGCGCGAGCTCAACCCGTTCCGCGCGGCCGCCCAGATCCAGGGCATCTTCCATCCCACATATCTCGAACTGCACCGCGACACCCAGCTCCGACTCGGTCAGCAGAAGGCCGTCACCTTCAAAGGCGGCGGTGGCGAGGCCCAACGCAATCCGGACAAGCCCTGCCGCTGCCTGATCGTCGAGAACGGTATCGGTCGCGAGGAGATCTGGCCGGCGCTCGCCACGGGCGAGCCGCATCCCTGGCGCCGCGAGCCTCTCGAGCCCGGGCGCCTGAGGGCGCTCTGGGAGGGAGTCTGGGAGCCGCCGGGCCCGGTGGCGGCGGTGACCGGTACCACGGCCTTGGCGCTTCGTCTGCTCGACCCCGGACGTTCCATGGAGAACGCGCAGGGTCTCGCGGAAGCGATGTGGCGGGAACGTCCGCGAAGGCTGCCGCTGGCGAGCTGATGCGACGCCGCTGTTAGCCGGAAACGCGGCGCCGCCGGCGCTGACGGTCCTCGCGTCCGCGCTCGGCACGCGAAGGCAGGGGACCGAGCAGCCTTTCGATGGTGGCGGGATCGGGCGGCGGGTCCGCCGCGGGCAGATCGAGCACCTCGCGCATCGCCCGCAGATGCGCACCGGTGGTGCCGCAGCAGCCGCCGATGATGCGGGCACCAGCGGCGCGCGCGAGCCGGGCATAGTTCGCCATGACCTCGGGCGTGCCGGAATAGCGGACGGTCCCGTCCTCGAACACCGGAATGCCGCAGTTGGCCTTGGCCACCAGGATTTCGCCGGGCTCGGCGACCCGATGCATGGCGAGGATGGTGGCCACCAGAGCGGCCGGACCGGTGCCGCAATTGGCGCCGAAGGCCGCCGGCGGGCCGGCGAGGCTGCGGGCCAGGATGATCGCCTGTTCGGGAGTGATCCCCATCATCGTGCGGCCGCCGGTATCGAAGCTCATGGTGGCGACCACCGGCAGGCCGGTGGCTGCCGCCGCCTCCACGGCGACCGTCAGCTCCTCGGCCGAGGACATGGTCTCGATCCACAGCAGATCGACGCCGCCGCGAGCCAGGGCCTCCGCCTGCTCGGTGAAGGCGACGCGCGCATCGCTCCGGCTGCAGGCCCCCACGGGCTCCAGCACCTCGCCGGTCGGCCCCATGGAACCGGCGACGATCGCCTCCCTGCCGGCAGCGGCCACCGCCTCGCGTGCCACCTCTGCCGCCGCCCGGCACAGCTCCCCGACCCGTTCCTCGAGCCCGTGCAGCACGAGACGGAAACGGTTGGCACCGAAACTGTTGGTCAGGAGGATCTCGGCCCCGGCATCGAGGAACTCGCGATGCAGATCCCGTACCGCGGCGGGCCGGTCGAGGTTCCACAATTCGGGACAGTTCCCGCTCTCCAGCCCGCGGGCGAACAGGCCGGTGCCGATGCCGCCATCGGCCATCAGCACTCCGCGTTCGGCGAGCCGTCTGCGCAGCGGGTTCATGCTCCCCTCCGCCGGCGGGGCCGGCGGTCGGCCGGGCTGGTGCGGCCCGCTGCCCGCCGTCGCCGGCGGAGCTCCTCGAGGATGACCAGGCGC
>CAYYZI010000116.1:0-7581 GCA_964475675.1 uncultured Geminicoccaceae bacterium | reverse complement strand
CTCGGGAGTGAGGCGCTTGACCCGCTCCGCCCAGATCGCGATGCCCTCCCACAGGCTGCCCGATTCGTTGGGACGCGGATCGCCCTCGGTGAGGATGGCATCGAGATGGATGTGGATCTCGTAGAAGCTGGGCGAGACGAGATTGCCCTGGGCGGGGATCTCCCGCTGCCCGGAAAGCTGGCGCTCGATGGCGACGATCACGCCGTCCTCGATGCCGATATCGACCAGCCCTTCGCGCCCGGTGAGGCGGGCCTGCTTGATTACCGTTTCCATCGCATCCCGGCCGAACTGCCTCCCCTGTCAGCCACCCTCAGACCTCGACATCATAGCCATGGCCCTTGCGCAGTGCCTCCCGCACCTCGGTGGCGATCTCGAAGAAACGCGGCGTTTCGCGGGTCTCGAAATCGCGCGGCTGGGGCAGATCGACCGGGATCACCGTCTCGATCTTCCCCGGTCGCGGGGTCATGACGACGATGCGGGTGGACAGGAACACCGCCTCGGGAATCGAATGGGTGACAAAGATGACGGTCTTGCCGGTCTCCCGCCACAGCCGCAGCAGTTCGAGATTGAGGTTCTCGCGGGTGATCTCGTCGAGCGCCCCGAACGGCTCGTCCATGTAGAGAAGCTGCGGATCGAAGGACAGCGCCCGGGCGATCGATACCCGCTGCTGCATGCCGCCCGAGAGCTGCCAGGGATACTTGTCGGCGAACTTGTCGAGGCCGACCAGCGCCAGCATGGCCTCGGCCCGCTGTTGGCGCTCCTCGCGTCCGAACCCCATGACCTCGAGCGGCAGCATGACATTGGCCATCACCGTCCGCCATTCCATCAGCGTCGGCGCCTGGAAGACATAGCCGTAGGAGCGGTCGCGCCGGGCCTCGGCCGGGCTCTTGCCGCCGATGCTGATGCTGCCGGAGCTGGGCTCGATGAGATCGGCCAGCAGCCGCAGCAAGGTGGTCTTGCCGCAGCCCGAAGGGCCGATCAGGCTGACGAACTCGCCCTGGCCGATGTCCAGATTGGCATCCTCGAGGGCGACCGTGCCGCCACCGTAGATCATGGTGACGTTGCGCACGGAAACCAGCGCGTCACCGGTGCGGACCGGCCTCTCGGTAGCTGCGGTGGCGCTCACGGCATGGCCTCAGAAATAGGCCGGCTCGCGGCGCAGCAGCCGGCCGCGGCCGGGCTCGCCGACGAATTCGCCATCGCGCGCGGCGATCCTGCCGCGCACCGTCACCACCGCAGGCCGCCCGTCGAGTTCGAACCCCTCGAAGGCGTTGTAGTCGTTGTTCATGTGCTGGGTCTCGACCGAGCAGGTGCCGCGCCAGTTGGGATCGTAGACCACCAGATCGGCATCCGAGCCGACGGCGATGGTACCCTTCTGCGGGAACAGGCCGAACAGCCTGGCGGCGCGGGTGCTGGCGGCATCGACGAAGCGGTGGATGTCGAGGCCGCCGCGGCTCACCCCGTAGGTCCAGAGCAGGTTCACGCGATCCTCGATGGCCGGCATGCCGTTGGGGATCTTGGTGAAATCGCCGCGGCCCATGTCCTTCTGCTCGAGGTCGAAGGGGCAGTGGTCGGTGGCCACGGTATCGACGAAGCCGCGCTTGACCCCCTCCCAGAGCACCGGCTGGTTGCGCCGATCCCGCAGCGGCGGCGACATGACGTATTTGGCCCCCTCGAAATTCGGCCGCTCGGCCCAGCTCCTGTCCAGCAGGAGGTGGGGGATCACCACCTCGACATGGACGGCGACACCCCGTTCCTTGGCGGCCATCGCCGCGTTCAGGGCGGGGATGCAGGAGAGGTGCACGACATAGCCGGTGGCGCCGGTGTTCTCGAGGAAAGTGGCGAAGCGATGGGTGCCCTCGGCCTCCACGCTTTCCGGTCGGCTCGGCTCGTGCCCCTCGGGGCCGGTCAGCCCCTGCTCGAGGATCCTGGGCTGGAGCTGGGCGACGAGCTCGGCGTTCTCGCAGTGGGCGGTGGTGATCACCCCCAGTTCCTTGGCCAGCCGCAGGGTCTGGTAGAGCTCCTCGTCGCCGACCCCGAAGAAGTTCTTGTAGGCCAGGAAAACCTTGAAGGAGGCGATGCCGTCGGCGACGATCTCCCGCAGCTGCCCCTCGGTCTTCGGGTCGAACTTGGGCACCGCCATGTGGAAACTGTAGTCGCAGACGCTCCTGCCCTCGGCCATGCCCTTCCAGAGCTGGTAGCCTTCGAGCACATCGTCGTTGCGGTTGGGGCAGCACATCTCGATGTATGTCGTGGTGCCGCCGATCACCGCCGCCTTGCTGCCGGTCTCGTGGCTGTCCTTGGCGAAGGTGCCCATGAAGGGCAGATGGATGTGCACATGGGGATCGATGAAGCCCGGGAAGACGTACTTGCCGGCAGCGTCGATCATCTCGGTGCCGGGCGGCACCTCCAGATCGCGGCCGATGCGGGTGATCTGCTCGTCTTCGATATAGATGTCCGCGCGCTGGCGCGAATCGGCGGTGACGATCTCGCCATTCTTGATCAAGAGCGGCATCTGCTCTCCCTCCGATACCATGAGGCCGGGTCTGTCCGGCGCTTCAGTGGATGTCGATCCCCATTTCCTCGCGGTAGCGCTTCATCGCCTCCCAGTCGCTGCCCACTTCGGGGCGCGCGGCGGTCAGCTCGGCCCAGGTGACGGGCGGCCGGCCCGAGGGCACCTCGACCATGCTGATGCAGCCGTCGATCGGGCAGACATTGTAGCACAGGCGGCAGCCCACGCAGTCGGCCTCGCGCACCACCGGCAGCGGCCGGTTGGCGGTGGCCTCCAGCTTGCCGTTGGCCCTCGGCCCCCAGGCGCGCGGCTCCACCCGGCGCCCCTCGCCATCGACCAGGTCGATACACTGATGGGCGGTGTCGTTGCAGGCGATGTAGCAGAGATCGCAGCGGATGCACTGCTCGGGATCGATCCGCGCCACCGCCCGGAAGGAAAGATCGAAATCCTTGAAATCGGAGATCCGGTGGACCGAGCGCCCCACCACCTCGTCGATGGTGGCGAAGCCCTTTTCGTCCATCCAGGCCGACAGCCCCTCGATCAGATCCTCGACGATGCGGAAGCCGTAATGCATCACCGAGGTGCAGACCTGCAGGCTGCCGGCACCGAGCAGCAGGAACTCGGCGGCATCCCGCCAGGTCGCGATCCCGCCCATCCCCGAGATCGGGAGGCCCGCCTTGCGCATCTCGGGATCGCGGGCCACGGAGGAAAGCATGTTGAGGGCGATCGGCTTGACCGCCGGCCCGGCATAGCCGCCGTGGCCGCCCTTGCCGCCGATGTTGGGGATGATCTCGAGACTGTCGAGATCGACGCCGATGATGGAATTGATGGTATTGATCAGCGACACCGCGTTGGCGCCCGCCCGTGCCGCCGCCCGGGCCGGCGGCACGATGTCGGTGACGTTGGGGGTGAGCTTGACGATCACCGGAATGGAGGCGGCCTCCATCACCCAGCGGGTGATCTGTTCGCAATACTCGGGCACCTGACCCACGGCACTGCCCATGCCGCGCTCCGACATGCCGTGCGGACAGCCGTAGTTGAGCTCGATGCCGTCGGCGCCGGTGTCCTCGATGCGGCGGACGATGTCGCGCCAGGCCTCGGGATTGGATTCGACCATCGCCGAGGCGATCACCGCCCGGTCCGGCCAGGCCCGTTTGACTTCGGCCATTTCCCGGAGGTTGACCTCCAGGGGACGGTCCGAAATCAGCTCGACATTGTTGATGGCCAGCATCTTGTGGCCGTTGTAGTGCCAGGCGCCGTAGCGGTTGGAGACGTTGAGCACCGGCGCGCCGATGGTTTTCCACACCGCACCGCCCCAGCCGGCCTCGAAGGCCTTGTGGATCTGGGCCCCGCTGTTGGTGGGCGGGGCCGAGGCCAGCCAGAACGGGTTGGGCGATTTGATTCCGGCGAAATCGATCGACAGATCGGCCATGGCGCCTCTCCTCACTCGGCGGCGGCAGCGGCCGCGACAAGCTGTTGATGAATGGCCCGGGCGGCGAGCTTGCCGTCCTGGGTGGCCATGACGGTGGATGCCGCGCCCTCGGCCCGGATGCAGTCACCGCCGGCATAGACCTTGGCGATGCTGGTGCGGTAGTCCTCGTCGACCCGCACGAAGCCCTTCTCGGTGGCGAGACCGAGCGCATCGATCAGCGCCGGCTTCTTCTGCCCGATCGCCTTGATCACCTGATCGGCGGGCAGGATGAATTCGGAGCCCGGCACCGGTTCCGGCCTCGCCCGGCCGGAGGCGTCGGGCGCTCCGAGCCGCATGCGTACACAGCGAATGCCGGTGATACGGCCGTCCTCGACGAGGAGCTCCATCGGCTGGGTAAGGAAGCGGAAGTCGATGCCCTCCCTGCGGGCGAACTCGTATTCGTGCCGGTAGGCGGGCATTTCCCGCTCGCTGCGACGATAGAGAATGGTCACCCGTTCGGCACCCAGCCGCCGGGCGATGGTGGCCGCGTCGATCGCCGTGTTGCCGGCGCCGACCACATGGACCTCGTTGCCGACCGTCATCTTCTCGGGTTCGAATTTGCTGCGTTCGATCCATTCGAGCCCGTCGATGACCCGTTCCTCGCCGGGAATGCCGAGATCGGGAGAGCCGCCGAGGCCGATGCCCAGGAATACCGCGTCAAATTCCTCGCGCAGGGAATCGAGGGTGATGTCGCGGCCGAGCTCGGTGTTCGTCCGGATGTCGACCCCGAGCTCGGCGATCATCTCGGCCTCGGCCAGGGCCACCTCGACCGGTTCCCGCAGGACGATGATGCCGTAGGTGGAAAGGCCGCCCGGCATCTCGCGCTTTTCGTACAGGGTGACGGCATGGCCGAGCCGGGCGAGTTCCGCGGCACAGGAGAGACCGGCCGGCCCGGCGCCCACCACCGCCACCCTGCGGCCGGTGGGACTGCCCGGACGGAACAGCCGGATGCCGTTCTCGAAGACGTGATCGGTGGCATGACGCTGCAGCCGCCCGATCATGATCGGACGGTGCTCGGCATTGAGCACGCAGGCTCCCTCGCACAGCTCCTCGACCGGGCAAACCCGGGCGCAGGTGGCGCCCAGGATGTTGGCCTCCATGATGGTACGGGCCGAGCCCCGGAGATTGCCGGTGGCGATTTTCTTGATGAAGCCCGGGATGTCGATATGGGTGGGGCAGGCGTGGGTGCAGGGCGCGTCGAAGCAGAACAGGCATCGGTACGCCTCGACTCTGGCCTCGTGCTCGCTCAGGGGCGGCAGCACTTCGCCCAGCCCGCCGGTGTGTCGATCCTCTTCTTTCACGCTGCGTTTCCCGTAGTTTAGCCTTCCCCGGCGCGGACCGCCGTTTCCGGAAGCCGGGACATTAGCCGGGCCCGCTCCCGCCTTCAAGCGGCTGGCGATGGTCCGCCACCGCAGCCGCCGCTGGCGCCGGCGGGAGGGCGGCGCTATCTCTGGCACGACCCGTCAGCCCAGCGGAAGTTCCATGACCGAACGCGTCCTGATCCTCGATTTCGGCTCCCAGTACACCCAGCTCATCGCCCGCCGCCTGCGCGAGCTCCGGGTCTATTGCGAGATCCATCCCTGCACCGTCGATGACGCCTTCGTGCGCGATTTCGGGGCCCGCGCGATCGTCCTTTCCGGAGGCCCGGCCAGCGTTGTCGAGGAGGCGGGGCCGCGGGCGCCCGACGCCGTCTTCGCCCAGGGTGTCCCGGTTCTGGGCATCTGCTACGGCCAGCAGACCATCTGCGCGCAGCTCGGCGGCGCGGTGGAGCCGGCCCGGGAGCGCGAATTCGGCCGGGCCGAGATCGAGCTCGTGCGCGAATGCCATCTGTTCGACGGGCTGCTGCGGGTGGGAGATCGGGCCAGCGTGTGGATGAGCCATGGCGATCGCGTGGTCGCCCTGCCGCCGGGCTTCGTCGCGGTGGCCCGCAGCGAGGGTGCGCCCTTTGCCGCCATCGCCGACGAACAGCGGCGCTTCTACGGTGTGCAGTTCCATCCCGAGGTGGTGCACACCGAAATCGGCAAGGGGCTGCTGGCCAACTTCTGCTACCATATCGCCGGTCTTTCCGGCGACTGGTCGATGGAGGCCTTCCATGCCGAAGTGGTCCGCCGCATCCGTACCCGGGTCGGGGACGGCAGGGTGCTGTGCGGGCTGTCGGGCGGGGTCGATTCGGCGGTCACCGCATTGCTCGTGCACGAGGCGGTGGGCGATGCGCTGACCTGTGTGTTCGTCGATACCGGGCTGATGCGCGCCGGTGAGGCGGAAGAGGTGGTCGGCCTGTTCCGCGGCCATTTCAACATCCCGCTCGTGCATGTCGAGGCCGCCGAACTCTTCTTCGAGCGGCTGGCCGGGATCGAGGATCCCGAGGCCAAGCGGCGGATCATCGGCCGCAGCTTCATCGAGCTGTTCGAGCAGGAGGCGGAGCGGCTGGGCGGGGCCGATTTCCTGGCCCAGGGCACGCTCTATCCCGATGTCATCGAAAGCGTGTCCTTCCGGGGCCCCAGCGCCACCATCAAGACCCACCACAATGTGGGCGGCCTGCCCGAGCGGATGCGCATGGAGCTGGTGGAGCCGCTGCGCGAGCTGTTCAAGGACGAGGTGCGCGAACTCGGCCGCGAGATCGGCCTGCCCGAGCATTTCGTCGGCCGCCACCCCTTTCCCGGCCCCGGGCTGGCGGTGCGCATCCTGGGAGAGGTGACGCCGGAGCGCGTGGCCATCCTGCAGCAGGCCGACCGCATCTTCCTCGAGGAGATCCGCAAAGCCGGCCTCTATGATTCGATCTGGCAGGCCTTCGCCGTGCTGCTGCCGGTGCGGACCGTCGGGGTGATGGGCGATGCCCGCACCTACGAGGCGGCCTGTGCGTTGCGGGCGGTCACCTCCGAGGACGGCATGACTGCCGATGTCTACCCCTTCGATTCCGCCTTCCTGACCCGCACCGCCACCCGCATCGTCAACGAGGTGCGCGGCATCAACCGGGTGGTCTACGACCATACCAGCAAGCCGCCCGGCACCATCGAGTGGGAGTGAGGGCGACGTTGACAAGACCGGCCGGAGCGGCACTCTCTGGCCGCCGAGGGTAGGGACGGAAGGGCGGAAGTTTGGACGACTGGCGCTCGGCCCCTTGGGTGTTCTGGACATTCCTGCTGCCGGGAGGCCTGTGGCTCCTGCTGTTCTTCCTGGTGCCGCTGGCGATGGTCTGGGTGCTGGCCTTCGGCGAGCGCGCCGGCCCGGTCGAGATCGTCATCACCTGGACCCTCGACAATTACCGCCAGGCGCTGGAGCCCATCTATCTCGGCCTGTTCTGGAAGTCCTTCTGGATCGCGGCGCTGGCCACCGCGGTCTGCCTGATCGTCAGCTTCCCGGTGGCGCTGGCGGTGAGCTTCGCCCCCCAGCGCAGCAAGCCGCTGCTGCTGATGCTGGTGATCCTGCCCTTCTGGACCAACCTGCTGATCCGCACCTATTCGATGATCGCGGTGCTGCGCACCAGGGGCTATCTCAACTACGGGCTCGAATATCTGTGGGTGGGGGCGAAGACGATCCTCATCAGCAAGTTCTTTGAGTGTCAAAATCACACCTCCAAAATTTTTATTTTTTAGCT
>CAYYZI010000115.1:0-7588 GCA_964475675.1 uncultured Geminicoccaceae bacterium | reverse complement strand
GGAGACCACGCCGCGCGCCTACTATCGCGAGCTGCGTCTGGCCCATGCCCGCGGGTTGTTGCTGGAAAGCGGCCTGGCGGTGGCGGAAGTGGCCCTGCGGGCCGGCTTCGACAGCCCGGCCGCCTTCAGCCGCAGCTTTCGCCGCCGCTACGGGCTGGCGCCCGGCCGTCTGCGGCGGCCCTGAATGGCCGCGACAGGGTGCCCTGCTTGACAGTGGCAGGCGTTTGGGCGACAGCTTGGGATGCCATCCAAAGCGCTTTGGATAACCGGCCTACGCGGCGGCGCGGCAAGCGCCCCGCACGAGAAGGGAGGATTCTCATGATCAGCGCGCATTTCCTGCGGAGGGCGGGAACCGTCTGCCTGGCTGCCGCCACGGTGGCGGGGCTCTCGGTCACTTCGGCCCCCGCCCGCGCGGACATTCTGTTCATGTCGACCCAGCTGCGCCCGATCGAGGAGGCGCAGAAGATGCGGGAGGTGATCCTCAAGGACTTCCCCGAGGCGGTCGAATTCGTGCCCGAGGATACCGGTCCGTTCCTCAACCGCATCAAGGCCGAGGGCGAGACCGGCAAGGTCACGGTCGGGGTGATCGGCGCACTGCACGGCGATCTGCCGCCGGTGATGCAGTACCTGGACAGCCTCGACGACGTGATGGCCAAGCTCTCGGCCGACCGCAAGTTCATCCCCACCTTCACCAAGCTCGGCAAGCTCGGCACCGAGCGTCAGGTCTACGTGCCGTGGATGCAGGCCACATACATCATGGCGGCGAGCAAGGAGGCGCTCGACTATCTGCCGGTGGGCACCGATCTCGACAATCTCACCTACCGCCAGCTCAAGGAATGGGCGAAGACCATCACCCAGGCCACCGGCGAGCGCAAGCTGGGCTTTCCGGCCGGCCCCAAGGGGCTGATGCATCGCTTCCTCGAGGGCTATCTCTACCCCTCCTTCACCGGCGGCGTGGTGCGGCCCTTCAAGAGCGCCGATGCCCGCGCCATGTGGGCCGAGTTCAAGGAGCTCTGGCAGTATGTGAACCCGCGCTCGACCTCCTACGATTTCATGCAGGAGCCGCTGCTGGCGGGCGAGGTGTGGATCGCCTTCGACCATACCGCCCGGCTGATGAATGCGCTGCGCGAGAAGCCCGACAAGTTCGTGGCCTTCCCCGCACCTTCGGGCCCCAAGGGGCGCGGCTTCATGCCGGTGGTGGCCGGTCTCGCCATCCCCAAGGGCACCCCCGACCGTGCCGCCTCGGCCAAGCTGATCGACTATCTGACGCGGCCCTCGACCCAGCTCGTCACATTGCGCGAGGTGGGCTTCTATCCGATCGTCGATACCAAGCTGCCGGAGGATCTGCCGGCCGGCATCCGCCTCGCGGCGGCAGCCATCAGCGCCCAGGCCGGGGCCGACGACGCCCTGCCTTCGCTGCTGCCGGTGGGACTCGGCAGCAAGGGCGGCGAGTTCAACAAGGTGTACCGCGATACCTTCCAGCGGATCGTCATCCGCGGCGAGGATATCGGCGATGCGCTCGCCACCCAGGCCGAGAAGCTGGCGAAGATCATGCAGGAGACCGGTGCCCCCTGCTGGGAGCCCGACGCGCCCTCCGATGGTCCCTGTCCGGTCGAGTAGGCACAGCTCCGGGATATGGCGTGCGGCGGGAGGCGACAGAGCCTCCCGCCGGCTCCTGCGGCGGGACCTGCGGTGAACTCTGATCGCACATTGCCCTATCTGCTGCTCGCCCCGAGCATGCTGTTTCTGGCGCTGCTGTTCCTGTGGCCGTTGGCCGAGGCCTTCATCCTCGCCTTCAGCGGCCCCGCCGGGCAGTGGTCGCTCGACAATTTCCGCGAGATGGCGGACGATCTGAACTTCACCGATGCGGTGCGCAACACCCTGCTGCTGGTGGTCGTGGTGGTGCCGCTGCAGCTCGCTTTGGCGCTCGGGCTCGGGGTGCTGCTCGGCAATCTCGGTCGCGGTCGCGACGCCTTCCTCTACATCTGGACGATCCCGCTCGGCATCTCCGATCTGGCGGCGGGCATCGTCTGGCTGGCGATCCTGAGCGAGCGCGGCTACGTCAATTCCTTCCTGCAGGCGCTCGGGGTGATCGACGGGCCGGTGCTGTGGCTGTCCTACGAGACGCCGCTCGCACTGTTTCTCGCCGTGGTGGTGGCCGAGCTGTGGCGGGCGACGGCCATCGTGCTGGTCATTCTGGTGGCCGGCATGCAGCTCATTCCCAAGGAATACTACGAGGCAGCCGAGGTGTTCGGCGCCGGTGCGCTCCAGCGCTTTCGCCGCATCACCCTGCCGCTCCTGAAGCCCAGCATCCAGACCGCGCTCATCCTGCGCACCATTCTCGCCTTCGAGGTGTTCGCGGTGGTGGTGGTGCTGGGCGGGCGCGATCTGCCGGTGCTGGCCGGTGAGGCCTTCGCCTGGCAGTACGACTACCAGAACGCCGGAATCGCCTCGGCCTATGCGGTGCTGATCCTGAGCGTCTCGCTGGCCGCCACCTGGCTCTATCTGAGACTGCTGCGGGTGCGCGAGGAGAGTCTCGCATGAAGCCGCGGCGCTTTCTCTATCTGTCGCTCGCCCTGCTGGCCAGCATCTGGGTGCTGGTGCCCATATATCTGCTGGCGATCAGCGCCTTCGGCGGTCCCGAGACCATCAACGCCTGGCCCAAGGGGCTGCTGCCGGAACAGATCTCGGCCGAGACCATCGCCTTCTTCTTCGCCGTGCGCGGGGTGTGGAACGCCATCCGCAACAGCATCATCGTCGCGGTGCTGACGATGCTCATGTCGATCCTGCTCGGGGCGCCGGCGGGCTACGCGCTGGCCCGCTTCGTCTTTCCCGGCAAGGACGGCTACCGGTTGCTGATCCTGCTCACCCGCGCCTTTCCGATCGCCATCCTGGCGCTGCCGCTCACTGTGCGCTTCATCCAGATCGGCATCTACGATACGCCCTTCGCGGTGGCCCTGGTGCACACCGCGCTGGCGCTTCCCTTCGCCATCCTGGTCTCCTCCAGCCTGTTCATGGGAGTGCCCAGGGAGCTCGAGGAGGCCGCCTGGACCTTGGGCTGCACGCGCTTTCAGGCCTTCCGCAAGGTGGTCTGGCCGCTGGCCCGGCCGGGCATCGCCGCGACCATGATCTTCGCCTTCGTGATCTCCTGGAACGAGGTGTTCGCGGCTTCGGTGCTGACGCTGAGGGAACGTACCCTGACCGCCTTCCTGCTCACCAGCCTCAACGAATCGCCCCTGCATTTCCGCTTCGCGGGCGGGTTCTTCCTGATCGTGCCGGCGCTCGTCTTCATCTTCGCCGTGCGCCGCTACCTGTTTTCCATGTGGGGCATCGCCAACCGCTAGGGGACCACCGCAGACCGATGGCGCGCATCCTGGTCAAGGACATCAAGAAGACCTTCGGCAAGTTCGTGGCGCTGAAGTCGGTCTCCATGGAGGTGGCCGATCGCGAGTTCACCGTCCTGCTCGGCCCCTCGGGCTGCGGCAAGACCACGCTGCTGCGGATCATCGCCGGTCTGGAGACCGCCGAGCACGGCGAGGTGTGGATCGGCGAGCGGCGCATCGACGGTCTGCCGCCGCGCGCCCGCAACATCGCCATGGTCTTCCAGAACTACGCGGTGTTTCCGCACATGACGGTGTTCGACAACATCGCCTTCGGCTTGCGCATGCAGAAGCTGGGCAGCGAGGAGGAGATCCGGCGCACCGTCGAATGGGCGGCCGAGCTGATGCACATCGAAAGCCAGCTCGACAAGTACACGGGCCAGCTCTCGGGCGGCCAGCGCCAGCGGGTGGCGGTGGCCCGGGCCTTGGCGGTGCGCCCGCAGGTGCTGCTGATGGACGAGCCCCTTTCCAATCTCGATGCGCTGCTGCGCCTCGAGATGCGGGCCGAGCTCAAGACCATTCTCCGCGAAAGCGAGACCACCACCATCTACGTCACCCACGATCAGGTGGAGGCGATGAGCCTCGCCGACCGCATCGCCATCATGCATGGCGGCGAGATCGAGCAGTACGACACCCCGCTCGAGATCTACCGCAATCCGGCCACCCTCTTCTGCGGCGGCTTCATCGGCAGCCCGCCGATGAACTTCCTGGAGGCCCGGGCCGTCGCCCCGGGCCGCTGGCGGATCGGTGATCTCGAGCTCGACGGACCCCGCGATGCCGGGCCCAAGCTGCTCATGGGCATCCGGCCGGAGGATCTGGAGCCGGTGCAGGGGGACGAGCCGGCGCTGGTCGGCACCATCCAGGTGGTCGAACCGCTGGGTTCCCACCAGCTCGCCATCCTCCGTCTCGACGGTGGCTCGCTGCGCTTTGCCGGGGATGCCGATCTGCCGCTGCATCCGGGCGAGACCTTGCGGCTCAGGCCGCGTGCCGACCGGCTGCGCTGGTTCGATCCCGAAAGTGAACGGGCGGTCCGCGCATGACCCCGCCAGCCGCGGAAACCCTGCGCGAACGGGCGATCGCCGTGCTGCGGGCGAATGATCGCGGCGGCTACACCGTGCCCAGCGCCGGCCTCTACCCCTTCCAGTGGAACTGGGACAGCTGCCTCGTGGCCCTGGGCTGGGCGTGCTTCGACGAGCCGCGGGCCTGGCAGGAAATCGAGACCCTGTTCGCCGCCCAGTGGCCGGACGGGATGGTGCCCCATATCGTCTTCCATCGCGACGATCCCGGCTACTTCCCGGGCCCCGCGGTCTGGGCCACCGGACGCCGGCCGGCGAGCTCGGGCATCACCCAGCCGCCGGTGGCGGCGAGCTGCGTGCGCTGGATGCTGGAACGTGCCGCCGACCGGGAAGCGGCGCTGGCGGCGGTTGCCCGTCTGTTTCCGCGGCTGCTCGCCTGGCACGCCTGGTTCCACGGCGCACGTGACCCCGAGGGGCGGGGTTTCGTGGCCACGGTCCATCCCTGGGAGACCGGGATGGACAACAGCCCGGCCTGGGACGCGCCGCTGGCGGCGGTGGTGCCGGCGCCCGATCTCGCCCCCTACGAGCGCCGCGATCTGGCCCATGTCGATGCCGCCCAGCGGCCCACCCGGGCGGAATACGACCGCTACATGACGCTGCTGCAGCTCTTCCGCGAGCTGGCCTACGATCCGGCCGAAATGATGGCGCGTTCGCCCTTCCTGGTGGTCGATCCGGGTACCAACGCCATCCTCCTGCGGGCCGATCGGGATCTCGCGCAACTCGCGCGGATCCTGGGCGAGACGGAAGCCGAAGCACGGATCGGGATCTGGATCGCCCGCGCCGAGGCGGCCCTGCCGCGGCTGCTGGCCGATCCCGAAAGCGGCCTCTGGCACGCCTTCGACCTGCGCCGGCAATGCCGCATTCCCGCCCGCACCCATGCCGGTTTCCTGGCCTTCCTCGCGGGCCTCGGGGACGCGCGGCTGACCGCCACTCTCGATCATTGGGCCGATGCCACGCGCTATGCGCTTTCCAGCGTGCCGGCCGGGGATCCGGCCTTCGATCGGCGGCGCTACTGGCGGGGGCCGGTCTGGCCCATCGCCAACCTGCTGATCGGCCGCGGGGCGCAGGAGAGGGGGGCGGAGGAGGCCGCGCGGAGGCTGCGGCGGGACACCGCGGCCCTGATCGCCGCCGGCGGCTTTCGCGAATATTTCGATCCGCTGTCGGGAGAGGGGCTGGGCGGTGCGCGCTTCAGCTGGACGGCGGCGGTGTGGCTGGCCTGGATCGATCAACCCGGACGCGACCGAGGGCCGGACGATCTGTCCGACCCTCTCAAATAATACCGCGTCGTTCGACTTGGATATTATTTGTTGACGGCTTCCCGAAGCCCCTTGCCGGGCTTGAAGCGGACCGCGTTGGCGGCCGGAATCGTAATGGTTTCGCCGGTTCGCGGATTGCGACCTTTGCGGGCCGGGCGATGCGTGACTTCGAACACGCCGAACCCGGCAATGGAGACTTTCTGCCCCTTGGCGAGGGCCTTCTGAATGCTGGCGAGAACTGCGTGAACGGCCTTGGAAGCGCTAGCCTTGGTCATTCCGGTAGCGTCCGCGACCTCCTTGTTCAGCTCGTCCAACGTCATCGAGTCACTCCCGTTGCATCTGCGACTGCACTTTCGGATTATCATAAATAGGAGCAGATGCAAACGGTTCAGCACAAATGATTCCGCAGAAGAACATGCGGACAGCTCGACTGTGACGACAAAACCATAAGGCGACAGCAACGACGGACCGGGAAAAAGGCCCGGAAATCCGCGGGTTGTCGGAAAAAGATGAGGTGGGATCAGGACCCGGCGGGCGCCGCCGGAACTGCCGTTCCGATCATGCAGTCGCGGGTCACCAGTGCCGCCAGAGCCTCCTCGTCGAGCCCTTCGGTGCCCGCGGGACGCAGCGGCAGCACCATGTAGCGGAGCTCGGCGGTGCTGTCATGGACCTCGATGCGCACATGGTCCGGCAGATGGAGGCCGAATTCGGCCAGCACCGCCCGTGGTTCGCGCACCGCCCGGGAGCGGTAGGCGCGGGATTTGTACCAGTCGGGAGCGGCGCCGAGCAGATAGCGCGGGTAGCAGGAACAGAGGGTGCAGACGATGACATTGTGCAGATCCGGGCGGTTCTCCACCGCCCGGATGGGGATCGCCCCGGCATCGATCCCGAGCTCCCCCGCGGCCGCATTGGCATCCTCCAGCACCCGCGCCCGGAAGGCCGGATCGAGCCAGGCTCGGGCCACCAGACGCGCACCATGGGCGGGACTGGCGGCATCGATGGTCTCCAGCGTGCGCCGCAGCTCCGCGCCGGTGATCACCCCCTTCGCCAGCAGCAGCTCGGTGACCGCATCGGTCAGCGCCATGTGCCAGGTATAGGGGCCGTCCTCGACATCCGGCTGTTGCGGCGGGTGGGGATGATGATGGCCGCTGCTCACGACGCGGTCTCCTCGGGTTCCAGCCAGTGCTCGCAGAGATCGGCGACCACCGTGTCCTCTCGCGGATTGCCGTCTTCGGGCCACAGTTCGCGGTGGCGGAACCGCACCCGATAGACCGGCACCGGCGGCCGGTCGGTGCGTCCATAGGCCAGATCCTCGGGATTGGGCATGGGGCCGATCACCCGCAGGATCTCGCCGCGATGGCCGCGCATGTAGAAGGGCGTGCGCACATGGCCCGGCGGGTACCAGTTCCGCACCCGCACCCGCTGTCCCGGGCGGTAGCGGGGACGGACGGTCATGCCGCCGCCTCGCGACGGGCTCGCGCTGCCTCGATGGCGGCGCCGAGCTCGGCCACCTCGAGCACGCCCTTTTCCAGCAGGATGTTGCTGATCGAGGAGATCCAGCGCTCGAAATAGGAGAGCTCGTCATAGGCCCCGGGGCCCAGCTCCTCGATACCGCGACGCAGCTCGTCGAGGGTCATCACCCCCTTGCCCACCAGCAGCCGGAGAATGGCGTCGACCTGCTTTTCCCAGGGGGCGTGGGCGTGTTCGACGGGCTCGACCGGGCCCGCGGGCAGGCCGCCCATGTCGTGATGCCGGCGCATGATGCTCTCCGCTTCCTTCCGTTCCGCCACCGCATGGTCTCGTTGCCGGCCATTGTGGCGAAGCCCGTGGGGCCGTGCAAGCGGCGGCTGCGAGGCTCTTTTGAGTTTCTTCATTC
>CAYYZI010000114.1:0-7624 GCA_964475675.1 uncultured Geminicoccaceae bacterium | reverse complement strand
GGGTCACCGAACCCTACCGCATGTTCACCTCGCGGGCCGAATACCGGCTGCTGCTGCGGGCCGACAATGCCGATCTGCGCCTCACCCCGAAAGGGGTGGCGATCGGCTGCGTGGGTGGCGAACGGGCGCGGCGGGTGGCGGCCAAGGAACGGGCGCTCGGCGAGCTACGCGCCCGGCTGGAAAGCCTGTCGCTGACCCCCGATGCCGCGGCCCGCTTCGGCCTTTCCATCAATCGCGACGGCCGGCGGCGCAGCGCCCTCGAACTGCTGGCCCATCCCGGCATCGACATGGCCCGGCTCGCCGCCGTCTGGCCCGAGCTCGCCGGCACCCCACCGGAAGTGGGCGAGCAGCTCGAGATCGAGGCCCGCTACCGCGGCTATCTGCGCCGGCAGGAGGCCGACATCGCCCTCTTTCGCAGGGAGGAATCGCTGCGCCTGCCGCGCGATCTCGACTACGCCCGCATTCCCGGCCTGAGCGCCGAGGTCCGCGCCGTCCTCGCCGCGGCGCGTCCCGCCACCCTCGGCGCCGCCGGCCGGCTGCCGGGCATGACCCCGGCGGCCCTGGCCCGCCTCTACCGCCATGTCGCCCGTGCCGCCTGAAGCACCGCTGGACGCCGCCGGCTTCGCCCGCCGGATCCCCGTTTCACGTGAAACACGGGCGCGGCTGGAGGCCCTGCTGGCATTGCTGGCCCGCTGGCAGCGGCGCATCAATCTGGTCGGCCCGGCCAGCATGGCCGACCCCTGGCGCCGCCACATCCTCGATTCGGCCCAGCTCTTCCGCCATCTGCCCGGGCCCGACATCCGCCTCCTCGATCTCGGCAGCGGCGCCGGCTTTCCCGGGATGGTGCTGGCGATCATGGGAGTGCGGGAGGTTCATCTGGTGGAAAGCGATCGCCGCAAGGCCGCCTTCCTGCGCGAGGCGGCGCGCGAGACCGGAGCCGACAATGTGCGCATCCATGTCGCGCGGATCGAGGAGATGGAGCCCTTCCCGGTGGAGGTGGTGACGGCGCGGGCGCTGGCACCGCTGCCGCGGCTTTTGGAGCTGGCGGCCCCCTTTTTCGGGCCGCGGACGACGGGTCTGTTCCTCAAGGGACGAAACCTCGACGCGGAATTGACCGCGGCCCGTCGACATTGGAGAATGCAGGCGGAAATCGAGCCCAGCCTCTCCTCTGCCGAGGGGCGCATCCTCATCCTGCGCGAGGTCGCACGTGTCCGAAGCAGCCGCGCCTGAGACTCCGTCGCACGGGCGGGTCTTCGCCATCGCCAACCAGAAGGGCGGGGTCGGCAAGACGACGACGGCGATCAATCTCGGCACCGCCCTGGCCGCCACCGGCCGGCGCGTGCTGCTCGTGGATCTCGACCCCCAGGGCAATGCCAGCACCGGCCTCGGTGTGGAGCGCAACAGCGACACGGTGACCGCCTATGAAGTGCTGCTGAGCGGCGCGGCCCTGGCCGAAGCCCTGCAGCCGAGCCTGGTGCCCGGCCTCGACATCGTCCCGGCAACGGTCGATCTGTCGGCCGCGGAGCTGGAGCTGGCCGAGGATCCGCGGCGGGTGTGGAAGCTTCGCAACCTGCTGCGTGCCCTGCCGCGAGCCTACGATTTCGTGCTGGTCGACTGCCCGCCCTCGCTCGGTCTCCTGACGGTCAACGCCCTGGTCGCCGCCGATGCCGTGCTGGTGCCGCTGCAATGCGAGTTCTTCGCCCTCGAGGGGCTGGGACTGCTGCTGCGGACCATCGAGCGGGTGCGGCGCAGCTACAATCCGCATCTCGACATTCACGGGGTGGTGCTGACCATGTTCGACCGCCGCAACAATCTCTCCGAGCAGGTCGCCGAGGATGTGCGCAGCTTCCTGGGCGAGCGGGTGTTCCGCACCGTCATCCCGCGCAACGTGCGGGTCTCGGAGGCGCCCTCCCACGGCAAGCCGGTGCTGCTCTACGATGTCCGCAGCAGCGGCGCCCAGGCCTACGCCCGCCTCGCCGGCGAGCTGCTGCGGCGCGAGCGCGCCCGGGGTGCCGCCTGATGGCCGGTCCCGCCAGGCGCGGTCTGGGCAAGGGCCTGTCCGCCCTGCTCGGCCAGGACAGCATGCTGATGGGCGGCGCCGAGGAAGGGGTGCGGATGGTGCCGCTGGAAAGCCTCGAGCCCTCGCCGCTGCAGCCGCGCCGCGATTTCGCTGAGGAGGAGATCGAGCGGCTGGCCGATTCGCTGCGCGAGCACGGGGTGCTGCAGCCGCTCCTGGTGCGTCCCGCCGCCGGTTCCGGCGGCGGCTTCGAGATCGTCGCCGGCGAACGCCGCTGGCGGGCCGCCCAGAAGGCCGGGATCTTCGAACTGCCGGTGGTGGTGCGCGAACTCGAGGATCGCCAGGTAGTGCAGCTCGCCCTGGTCGAGAACCTCCAGCGCGAGGATCTCAACCCGCTCGAGGAGGCCGAGGCCTATCGCCGGCTGGTGGAGGAGTTCGGCCATACCCAGGAGGAGGTGGCCCGGGTGGTGGGGCGCAGCCGCAGCCATGTCGCCAACACCCTGCGCCTGCTCACCCTGCCGCCGGTGATCCGCGGCCTGCTCCGCAGCGGTCGTCTCAGCGCCGGCCATGCCCGGGCCCTGCTGGGGGCCGCCGATCCCGCGGCGCTGGCCGAGATCGTGGTGTCCCGCGGCCTCAATGTGCGGCGCACCGAGGAGCTGGCGCGCAGCGCCCACAAACAGGCATCGCGGCGATCGCCGCTGCCCCCGGATCCCGACATCCGGGCGGCGGAGGAGGCCTTCAGCCGCCTCCTGGGGCTGCGGGTGGCGATCCGGCCGCAGGGGCGCGGCGGCCGGCTGGTGATCCGCTATTCCGACCCCGAACAGCTCGAAGCGCTGCGGCGGCGTCTCGCCGGATAGTAGAAATCAGTGGATAACCTCTAGGGGTTGTACCATTTGCGGTTGACAGCCCACATATGTTGTGAGGAGATGCCGCAGGGGTGATGCAAGGAAGGAACGCGCTTCCACACCGCCCCCCAGGGTCCCACCATCTCCTCTCGGGATGGATCGACGGCGGTGTGAAGGCGAATCCCGCTGCCCGACGCGCAAGGACGCAGCTCCACGATAACGGGCCGCTGCCCGGCCCGAAAAACGGAAAGGCCGCCCTCCGGGGCGGCCTTTTGCGTCGCTTGCCGCGGCTTCAGGCGGCCTTGGCGCCGTAGAGGGCCTCGAACCGTTCGCGGTAGCGCCGATGGACGAGATGGCGGCGGATCTTGAGGGTCGGCGTCAACAGCCCGTCGGCGATGGTGAACATCTCCTCGAGAATGTCGAAGCGGCGCACCCGTTCGGTGGCCGCGAGCCGGCTGTTGGCCCGCTCCACCGCGGCGGCGATGGCCGCCCGGAACCGCCTGTCGCCGGCCAGCAGGGCGAGCTCCTCGGGCAGCCCGTGGGCGCGGGCGAAGCCGCGGACGAATTCGGGATCGGGCACGATCAGCGCCACCAGATAGGGGCGCTTGTCGCCATAGACCGCGGCCTGGGCGATCTCCGGCTGGAACGCCAGCACTCCTTCGACCTTCTGCGGGGAGATGTTCTCGCCGCCGGAATTGACGATGATGTCCTTCTTGCGGTCGGTGATGCGGAGATAGCCGTCCGCGTCGAAGGTGCCGACATCGCCGGTGTGCAGCCAGCCCTCGCGCACCGTGCGGGCGGTGGCGGTCTCGTCCTTCCAGTAGCCCTTCATGACGATCGGGCCGCGCACCAGGATCTCGCCATCCTCGGCCAGCCGCACCTCGACCCCTTCGAGCGGCGGCCCCACCGTGTCGATCTTGCAGCGTCCCGGCGGGTTGCAGGCGATCACCGGGCTGGCCTCGGTCTGGCCGTAGCCCTGCAGAAGCGGCAGGCCGAGGGCGACGAAGAAGATCCCCACATCGTAGTTGAGCGGGGCGCCGCCCGAAACCAGCGCCTTCATGCGGCCGCCGAAGCGGGCCGCCACCTTGCGCCGCACCAGCGCATCCAGCAGCCGGTCGAAGGCGGCATCGACGGGGCCGAGGCGGCCCTGCTCGTAGCGTTTGCGGCCGAGGCGGATCGCGGTCTCGAAGAGGCGCAGCTTGACACCGCCCTGGCGGCGAAGCTGACGGTCGATGCGCTGGCGCATCACCTCGAACAGGCGCGGCACGCAGGTGAGGATGGTGGGGCGCGCCTCCAGCAGGTTGGAAGCCAGGGATTCGATGCCTTCCGCATAGTAGATCTGGGCGCCGATGACGATCGGAAACCAGAGACCGGCGGTATGCTCGTAGGCGTGGGAAAGCGGCAGGAAGGACAGAAACACCTCGTCCTCCAGCCCGATCTGCTCCAGGAGCCGCACCGCCCCCTGCACATCGGCCAGGATGTTGCCATGGGTCAGCATCACCCCCTTGGGGTGGCCGCTGGTGCCCGAGGTATAGATGAAGCAGGCGACATCCTCGCGCGTCAGCCGATCGGTGAAATCGACCGGGGGATGGGCATCCGGCGCCGCTGCCACCTGCTGCCAGGCCGCCGCGGTCAGCCCTTCCGGCGGGCCATCCACCGGCGGTTCCATGAACAGGCCGCTGCGCACCGCCGGCGCCTCGGCGAGCGCCGGGAGCAGCGCCTTCTGCAGCTCCCGGGTCGAGCAGATTACCGCCTTGGCCTCGCTGTGGTTGAGGATGTAGGCATGGTCGGCGGCGGTATTGGTGGTGTAGGCGGGCACGGTGATGGCGCCGGCGCGCAGGATCGCCAGATCGGCGATGCACCATTCGGGGCGGTTTTCCGAGACCAGCACCACGCGGTCGCCGGGGGCCACCCCCCGGGCCGCCAGCCAGGCGGCGATCGCCCGGCTTTCCTCCTCCACCCGCGGCCAGTTCCAGGGCCGCCAGGCGCCCTCCGCCTTGGCCCAGAGACAGGGCGTGTCGCCCCGCCTTCGCAGGGAATCGCGAAAGGCGGCGAGCAGACTGGCGGCGGCAGTCGTCATGGGCGAGGCTCCGGTGCGGATGCCGGGACAGGGCGGCTGCGCCTGGCTGTGGATCGCCGCCTCCGCCGCCATATATCTGACGCGCGTGCAGAGGAGAAGCATCGATGCTGGAGTTGCCGAGTGCCACCGCCGAGCTGGCGGGTTCCGCCGAGACCATCCGCGAGGCTCCCGAATGGGACCTGAGTGACCTCTACAGCGGTCCCGACGCACCCGAGATCACCGCCGATCTGGACGCCGCCGCGGCCGAGGCGGAAGCGCTGGAAAGCGGCTTCAAGGGGCGTCTGGCCGAGCTTTCCGGAGACCGGCTGGCCGAGCTGGTGCGCCGCTACGAAGCGGTCGAGGAGCGGCTCGGCAGGGTCTTCTCCTATGCCCAGCTCCTGTTCGCCACCCGCCGCGAGGACGAGACGGTGGGCCGCTTCTACCAGGGGGTGCGCGAGCGGGTCACCGAGATCTCCACCCATCTGCTGTTCGTCACCCTCGAGCTCAACCGCATCGAGGATGACCTGCTCGAGGCGCGGCTCGCCGAATCCGCCGCGCTCGCCCGCTACCGGCCCTGGCTGCGCACCGTTCGCGCCTTCCGCCCGCATCAGCTCGCCGACGAGGTGGAGCGGGTGCTGCACGAAAAATCCCTGACCTCCCGCGGCGCCTGGGTGCGGCTCTTCGACGAGACCATGGCCGCCCTGCGCTTTCCCTTCCGCGGCCGCGAGCGCACCAGCACCGAAATCTTCGATCTGCTGCAGGACAAGGATCGCGACACCCGCCGCGAGGCGGCCGAGGCCATCAGCCGGGTGCTGGCGGACCATCTCAAGCTCTTTTCGCGGGTCACCAACACCCTGGCCAAGGACAAGCAGCTCGAGGACGGCTGGCGCCGCTTTCCGCGACCGATCTCCTCGCGCAACCTCGCCAACCAGGTCGAGGACGAGGTGGTCGATGCGCTGATCGCTGCGGTACACGACGCCTATCCCCGCATCTCCCACCGCTACTACGCCCTCAAGGCGCGCTGGATGGGCCTCGACCGCCTCGAATACTGGGACCGCAACGCGCCGTTGCCCGAGGATCCCGATATCCGGCGTCCCTGGGAGGAGGCGCGGACCATCGTACTCGATGCCTATCGCCGCTTCTCGCCCGATCTCGCGGCCATCGTCGAGCAGTTCTTCCGCCGGCGCTGGATCGACGCCGCACCGCGTCCGGGCAAGGACAGCGGCGCCTTCTGCCATCCCACCGTACCCGGCGTCCATCCCTATGTCCTGATGAACTATCAGGGGCGCAACCGGGACGTCATGACCCTCGCCCACGAACTCGGCCACGGCGTCCATCAGATGCTGGCGGCCAGGCAGGGCTATCTGATGGCCAGCACGCCGCTCACCCTGGCCGAGACCGCCTCGGTGTTCGGCGAGCAGCTCACCTTCGAGGCACTCCTCGCGGCCGAACGCGATCCGGTGCGGCGGCGGGTGCTGCTGGCTTCCAAGATCGAGGACATGATCAACACGGTGGTGCGCCAGATCGCCTTCTGCGAATTCGAGATCGCCCTCCACGACCGCCGCCGGCGGGGCGAGCTCACCGCCGAGGAGATCGGCGCTCTCTGGATGGAGGTGCAGGCCACCAGCCTCGGCCCGGTGTTCGATCTCCGGGAGGAGTACCGTGCCTGGTGGAGCTACGTGCCCCACTTCATCCACGTCCCCTTCTATGTCTATGCCTATGCCTTCGGCGAATGCCTGGTGAACGCGCTCTATGCGGTCTACGAGCAGAACCCCGAGGGCTTCGCCGAGAAATACCGCAGGCTGCTGGAGGCCGGCGGCACCCTGCGGCATCGCGAGCTGCTCGCCCCCTTCGGTCTCGATGCCGGCGATCCCGGCTTCTGGCAGAAGGGGCTCGGGGTGATCGAGGGCTATATCGACCAGCTCGAGGCGGCGCTCGGGGAGGCGGTGTGAGCGAGGATTCCCCCTCCAGGGTGCCGGCGGCCCGCAGCGAGAACCGGCTTTCGGTACGGATGCGCCGCTACGCCCAGGTATCCGGGGTGGTGGCCGGGCAGGCGGCGCGCCTCGCCGGCAAGCGCCTGTTCGGCCAGGGCAGCGACAGCGCCGCCCATGCCATCGAGATCAAGACCGCGCTGGGCGGGCTCAAGGGGCCGCTGATGAAGGTGGCGCAGATGCTGGCCACCATCCCCGATGCGCTGCCCGCCGATTATGCGGTGGAACTGGCCCAGCTCCAGAGCAACGCCCCGCCCATGGGCAAACCCTTCGTGCGCCGCCGCATGGCCGCCGAGTTGGGCCCCGACTGGATGCGCCATTTCCGCGAGTTTCCGCTGGAGCCGGCGGCCGCCGCCTCGCTCGGTCAGGTCCACCGGGCGGTGCTCGCCGACGGGCGCACGGTCGCCTGCAAGCTCCAGTATCCGGACATCGAGAGCGCGGTGGAGGCCGATCTCGCCCAGCTCCGCCTCGTCTTCGCGATATACAAGCGCTACGATTCGGCGATCGACACCGCCCATATCTACGAGGAGATCTGCGCCCGGCTGCGGGAGGAGATCGACTACCAGCGCGAGGCCCGCCATCTGCGGCTCTATGCCGAGATGCTGGCAGAGGAGCCCGAGGTCCATGTGCCGGTGCCGGTGGATCGGCTCTGCACCGCGGATAAAGCTTCGAGTGAATCCACCTGAATCAGCGGGTGCTCCTCGGTATCGAG
>CAYYZI010000113.1:0-7632 GCA_964475675.1 uncultured Geminicoccaceae bacterium | reverse complement strand
AGGAGCGGTTCATCCGCGAATTCGGGCTCTCCCCCTACGATGCCGGGGTGCTGGTGGCGGAACGGGCGACCGCCGACTATTTCGAGAAGGTGGCGGCCGGCCGCGATGCCAAGCAGGCCGCCAACTGGGTCATCACCGAGCTGTTCGGCGCCCTCAACAAGGCCGGCAAGGGCATCGAGGACTGCCCGATCCGTCCCGAGCAGCTCGGCCGGCTGATCGATCTCCTGAACGAGAAGGTGCTCTCGGGCCGTCTCGCCAAGGATGTGTTCGCCATCATGTTCGAAACCGGCGAGGATCCCGAGCGCATCGTCGAGGAGCGTGGCCTGAAGCAGGTCACCGATACCTCGGCGATCGCGCCCATCGTCGAGAAGGTGATCGCCGACAATCCGGGGCAGGTCGAAACCTATCGCAAGAACCCCAAGGTGATCGGCTGGTTCGTCGGCCAGGTGATGAAGGCCACGCGCGGCAAGGCCAACCCGCAGATGGTCCAGGAGCTCCTCAAGCGGAAGCTCGAGGGCTGAAGGCGGTGCCGGCGACGGGCTTCAGGCCGCCACCGGTCGGGCCGCGAGAGCTCGGCGCGAAGGGCGACAGGAGAAGTCAAGGCTCCTAAGCTCGGGCAGCGTCGGGGCCTGTATCCGGAAACCGCTTCCAGCCCTGCCCCCGGCGCCGGATCGCATGCATGGCCGCAGATACCCATCCCTCCCCCTCGCTGCCGACGGAACGACCCGACAAGCTCGGCCTTCGCGAAGTCATCGCCATGGGCATCGGCGGGATGGTCGGCGGCGGCATCTTCTCGGTGCTGGGCCTGGCCATCGCCCAGGCCGGTCATGCCGCGCCCATCGCCTTCGCGCTGGGTGGGGTGATCGCGCTCCTCACCGGCCTTTCCTATGCCCGGCTGGGGCTTCTCTTCCACTCCAGCGGCGGCAGCTTCACCTTCCTCGAGCACGCCTTCGCCAATCCCAACGTGGCCGCCATCGGCGGCTGGCTGCTGTTGGTCGGCTATGTCGGTACCATGGCGCTCTACGCCTTCACCTTCGGCATCTATGGCAGCGCCATGCTCGGCGGCGGTTCCGGCCCGCTCGTCCACCATCTGCTGGCAACGGCGATCCTGCTGGCCTTCCTCGGCATCAACCTGCACGGCATCAGGGCCAGCGGCACCACCGAACTGCTGATCGTCGCGGTCAAGGTGGCGATCCTGTTCCTGTTCGCCGGCATCGGCCTGTTCTACGCCCGGGCCGACCATCTTCTGCCCCTGTTCGACAAGGGCTATGCCGGGGTGGTGATGGGCGCCACCCTGATCTTCGTCGCCTATGAGGGCTTCGAGCTCATTCCCAATGCCATCCACGACATGGAGGATCCGCAGCGCAACCTGACACGGGCGATCGTCTGGTCGATCCTGGTCACCATCCTCATCTACCTCCTGGTCTCCACCGTCGCCGTCGGCAATCTGCTTCCCTCCGAGATCGTCAGATACAAGGAATACGCGCTGGCGGTGGCGGCCCGGCCGTTTCTCGGCCAGACCGGCTTCCTGCTGATCGGGCTGGCCGCCCTGCTCTCCACCGCCTCGGCCATCAACGCCACGCTGTTCGGCACCGCCCGTCTCGGCATGATCATGGCCAGGGACCGGGCGCTGCCGAAGATCTTCGGCATCATGGCCCGGCACAATCATGTTCCCTGGGTCAGCCTGACGGCGATCACCGCGGTGACTTCGGTGTTCGTCAACCTCGCCGACCTCACCGTCATCTCTTCCTTCGCCAGCTCGACCTTTCTGCTGATCTTCGCCATCGTCAACTGGTCCGCCTGGCGTCTGCGCAAGAACAGCGGCGAGAATGGCTACACCGCCCTGGCCGGGCTGTTCCTGTCGCTGGCCTCCTGGCTGGCGCTGGTGGTCTATCTGTGGAGGAACGATCCCCGCAATCTCTACTGGATTGGCGTCACCTACCTGGCGGTGGTGCTGGCCGAGCTCCTGTTCAGCGAGCGTCGCCTTCTCCGTCGCGGGTTTCGCTGAAGCGACGGCGCCCGCTTCGATGCCGCGTCATTCACGACGGTTGCCAAAGCGGGCGCATCGTGGCTTGATGCCATTCCGTGGCGCTTGCCGACCTTCGGCGGAACCGACCGAGGCGGCAGCGACTGCCGGCCGCCGGGGAATCGGGGGACCTCGCGGCCTGCTCGCCCCGTCCCCGGCCGGGAGAGGAGGTGCATGTCGATTGGCTCGGGCTCTGCCCCTTTTTGCGGCCTGCCCGAGTGTCTGCGAGTTCTGCGCCTGGTCACCGGCCGGTGGCGTACCGCGCCCGCCAACTCCCGAGAAAGACAAAAGCACGCGTCCCCGATCCTGCGCTCAGCCCTCACTCTGTTGATTGGTCTCGCCGTTCTGTCTTCGTGGGGGAGTTCTGTAATGGCTTTCACGCTGCGTTCGCCGGCATTCTCCGACGGCGCTGAAATCCCAATGGTCTACACCTGCGAGGGGAAGGACATCTCCCCGCCTCTGATCTGGGAGGATCCGCCCGAAGGCACGCGCAGTTTCGCGCTCATCGTCGACGATCCCGATGCCCCGGACCCGAAGGCGCCGCGGCTGACCTGGGTGCACTGGGTGGTCTACAACATTCCGGCCGCGGTGCGGGCGCTGCCCGAGGGGGCCAGCGGCAAGGCCATGCCGGAAGGGGCGAAGGAGGGTCTCAACGACTGGAAACGGGTGGGCTACGGCGGGCCCTGTCCGCCGATCGGCCGCCATCGTTACTTCCACAAGCTCTATGCGCTGGACATCCTGCTGCCGGATCTGGGTGCGGTGACCAAGGCTCGTCTGCTGGCGGCGATGGAGGGGCATGTTCTGGGGCGCGCCGAACTGGTGGGGACCTACCAGAAGAAGCGTCGCTGAGCGCCGCGGCCCGGGCAGGACCGACCGTTCGCTACCAGTGCGACAATCGCCCCGGTGCGGCGCAACCACCGGTAACTGGCGCTGGCGGCCATTGATTTCTGTCAATTTTTTTGCGTAGTGTGCCGTCTATGGGTGGACCACCCGCCCGGGAAACGCTTCGGGCCGAACCGCACAAGAAGGAAAACAGCAAGCCGTGGGATCCGTCGAGCCGTTGATGGGCAACGAGGCCATCGCGCGTGGTGCGTGGGAGGCCGGCGTCCGGGTGGCGATAGCATATCCGGGCACGCCATCCACCGAGATCGTGCAGAGCCTCGGCAAGTATCCGGCCGAGGAGCTGCGCGCCGAATGGGCGGCCAACGAAAAGACCGCCTTCGACATCGCCACCGGCGCCTCCTTCGCCGGCAGGCGGGCGCTCTGTGCGATGAAGCATGTCGGCCTCAACGTCGCCTCCGATTCGCTGATGTCGCTGAGCTATCTCGGGGTCAATGCGGGGCTGGTGATCGCCGTCGCCGACGATCCCGGCATGCATTCCTCACAGAACGAGCAGGACACCCGCATCTTCGCCCGCTTCGCCTGCGTGCCGGTGCTGGAGCCGGCGGATGCCCAGGAAGCGCTCGACTACACCAGGATCGCCTTCGATCTTTCGGAAGCGTTCGCAACACCGGTGGTGCTCCGCTCCACCACCCGCCTGTCGCACACCCGCTCCCTGGTCCATCTGGGCGAGCGGCTGACGCCGCAGGAGCGCGGGTTTCCCGAGGACCGGCAGCGCACCGTCACCCTGCCCGCCCATGCCCGCGCCAACCGGCCGGCGGTGCTGGCCCGCGAGGAAAAGATCGGCGCCTGGTTCGACGGCTCGGCGCTGACCCGGCTGGAGGCCGGCGATCCGGCGGTCGGCATCATCACCGTCGGGCTGGCCTATGCCTATGTGAAGGAGGTGCTGCCGCAGGCCTCGGTCCTCAAGCTCGCGGCCTCCTGGCCGCTGCCGAAGAAGGCCATCGCCGAGTTCGCCCGCTCGGTGGAGCGGCTGATCGTGGTCGAGGAGCTCGAGCCGCTGATCGAGGAGCAGCTCCGGGTGATGGGCCTCGAGGTCGAGGGCAAGGCCTTCTTTCCGCGGGCCGGCGAGCTGTCACCGGAGATCGTCCGTGAGGGCCTGGTGAAGGCGGGCATCCTCGAGGCACGGGAGCGAAGGCCCGCCCTGTCCTCGGAATCGATCCCCCGCCCGCCGCTGCTCTGCGCGGGCTGCCCGCACATGTCGAGCTACATGGCGCTGCGGGCGATCGATGCGCGGGTCTGCGGCGATATCGGCTGCTACACTCTGGCCGCCATCGAGCCCCTGAAGGCGATCGACACCTGCGTCGCCATGGGAGCCAGCATCGGCAACGCCGTAGGGCTGGCCATGGCCGGCACCGAGAAGCGGCCGATCGTCGCCACCATCGGCGATTCGACCTTCCTGCACTCGGGCATCCCGCCGCTGATCGACGCCGTCTACATGGGCGCCAACATCACCGTGGTGATCCTCGACAACCACATCACGGCGATGACCGGCGGCCAGCATCACGCGGGCACCGGCATGAGCCTGCGCGGCGAGCCCCGGGACCGGGTCGATTTCGCCGAGCTGTGCCGCGCCATCGGCGTCAAATGGGTGCGCAGCATCGATTCCTACGATCTCGGCACACTCTACCAGACGGTGCGCGAGGCCAGCGAGCACAAGGGGGTCTCGGTGATCATCGCCAACCGCCCCTGCGTGCTCGACCCGGTGCGCATCCGCGGCGTGCCGCTGGAGGTCGACACCGAGAACTGCGTCGCCTGCCAGATGTGCATGAATCTCGGCTGCCCGGCGATTTCCTGGGACGAGGCGATGTACGACGGTCACCACAAGGTGAAGATCGATGCCGGCCTGTGCATCGGCTGCACGCTCTGCGCCCAGATCTGCCCGTCGAGCTGCATCCGGGCGCCGGCGGCACAGGATGCCGAACCGGCCGGCGTGAGGTGAGATGATGCGCGTTCAGGAACCCAACCGGGCAGACGGCGCCGACCGTGCCGCCGACCGTGTGACCTCGGTGCTGATCGTCGGCGTCGGCGGCCAGGGCATCCTGATGGTCTCCAAGGTGCTGGCCACCCTCTGCCAGACCGCGGGGCTGGAGGTGAAGCAGTCGGAAGTGCACGGCATGGCCAAGCGTGGCGGCGCCGTGTTTTCCCATGTGCGCTTCGGCAGCAGGGTCCATTCGCCGGTGATCCCCGAGGGCGAGGCCGATGTGCTGCTGGCGCTGGAATGGGCCGAGGGTCTGCGCTGGCTGCATTATCTGCGGCCCGATCGCGGTGTGTTCATTTCCGATGTGCGCCGCGTCGTACCGCCCTTCGCCTGCCGCGACCGCGGCCGCGGCGTGCTGCCGAAATATGCCCGCAGCACCCCGGCCGAGATCCTCGGCCGGCTGGACACCGGCTATGCCCTCGATGCCACCGGCATCGCCCGTGATCTCGGCAACGAGCGGGCCGCCAACACGGTGCTGCTGGGGGTTCTCTCCACCGCCTTCACCTTTCCCGAAGAGGCCTGGCTGGAGGTGATCACCCGTTTCGTACCGGCCAGGACGGCGGAGATCAACCGGGCGGCGTTTCTCGAAGGGCGCAACTGGGTGGCCCGGGCGGTGGTGCCCGAGGATGCGCCCGAACCCGGCGAGAGCGAGGTCGAAGCCGGGCTGGCCCGGATCGCCAACCGCATCGAGATCACGCGGGAATGGTGCAAGGGCTGCGATATCTGCGTCAAGTTCTGCCCCGAACGCTGTCTCGGCCTCGATGCCGAACAGATCGTCGAGATGCGCAAGCCCGAGGCCTGTACCGGCTGCCGCCTGTGCGAGTGGCTGTGCCCCGATTTCGCCATCCGCCTGCACAAGGAGGTGCCGGCCACGGCGGCGATCCCGAGCCCGGACGAGGCACCGGCCACGGCCCGAGCCGGCAGATGACCGCCGAACTGCGCAACCTCCAGGGCAATGCCGCCTGCGCGCTCGGAGCGATCGCCGCCGGCTGCCGCTTCTATGCGGGATACCCGATCACCCCTTCCTCCGAGATCGCCGAATGGATGGCCGCCGAGCTGCCCCGGGTGGAGGGCACCTTCATCCAGATGGAGGACGAGATCGCCTCCATGGCGGCGGTGATCGGGGCGTCGCTGGGCGGCGTCAAGGCGATGACCGCCACCTCGGGGCCCGGCTTTTCGCTGAAGCAGGAGAACCTCGGCTACGCGATCATGGCCGAGGTACCCTGCGTGATCGTCAATGTCATGCGCGGCGGTCCGTCGACCGGCATGCCCACCCGCCCCTCGCAGGGCGACATCATGCAGGCGCGCTGGGGCACCCATGGCGACCACCCGATCCTCGTCCTCGCCCCGCACACGGTCGGCGAGATCTATTCGGAGACCATCCGGGCCTTCAATCTCGCCGAGCGGCTGCGGGTACCGGTGATCCTGCTCTACGACGAGACGCTCGGCCATCTGGTCGAGACCATCGCCACCGAGGCGCCGCCGTCGGAAGCCCTGGTCGAGCGCAGATGGGCGGACCTGCCGCGCGAGCAGTATCTGCCCTACGCGGCCGGGGAGGATCTGGTGCCGGCGATGGCCTGGCCGGGGGACGGCTACCGCGCCCACACCACCGGCCTGACCCATGACGAGAGCGGCTTCCCGACCCAGGATCCGGAGCGGGTGACGCGGCTGATGGACCGTCTTCTGGGCAAGCTCGAACGCCATCGCCGGATCGTGGAACGGGTGGAGACCGTGGCGGTGGAAGATGCCGAGCTGCTGATCGTGGCCATCGGCATCACCGCGCGCGCGGCCAAGGCGGCGCTGCGCAGCCTGCGCGAGCAGGGGGTGAAGGCGGGCCTGTTTCGCCCGGTGACATTGTGGCCCTTCCCGGAACAGCATTTCCGCGAGGTCGCCGCCGGTGTCCGGAGCATTCTCGTTCCGGAGATGAACACCGGCCAGCTCGTGCTGGAGATCGAACGGCTGGCGCCGGCGGGAGTACCCGTCCACCGCCTCAATCGCTATGACGGCGAGCCGATCGGCCCCGAGCAGATCATCGCCGCCGTCAGGGAGCGGGTCGCATGAACGAGATCGCCACCGCCACCACCGCCGACAGCTTCGACATCCGCGAATATCTGCGGCTCGAGATGTTCCCGCATTTCCTCTGCCCCGGCTGCGGCCATGGCCTCGCTCTGCGCGCCCTGCTCTGGGCGGTGCACGAGCTGCGCATCGACAAGGATGCGCTGGCGGTGGTCTCGGGGATCGGCTGTGCCGGGCGGCTGTCGGCCTATGTCGACGCCAACACCTTCCATGTCACCCATGGTCGGCCGCTGGCCTTCGCCACCGGCCTCAAGCTGGCCCGCCCCGATCTGACGGTGATCGTGATCACCGGCGACGGCGATGCCCTGGCCATCGGCGGCAACCATCTGATCCACGCCTGCCGCCGCAATCTCGACCTCACCTGTCTGCTGCTCAACAACGAGGTCTACGGCATGACCGGCGGCCAGGTCTCGCCGACCACCTCCTCGCAGCGCTATACGACCACCACCCCGAGCGGCAACCGCGAGCCCACCTTCGATGCCTGCAAGCTGGCCGTGGGAGCCGGAGCCACCTTCGTCGGTCGCGAGGCGACCCTGCAGGTTCCGACACTATATCGGAAGATCACACGTCTTAACTACAGTCTCGAATACGCAACTGTTATGCCGGTCTCTGCTAGATAAAAATAGTACTTATATGTAGCATATATTGA
>CAYYZI010000112.1:0-7643 GCA_964475675.1 uncultured Geminicoccaceae bacterium | reverse complement strand
CGCCGGTCTATGTGCGCCACGAGATCGTCCACAACCGCCATGTGGTCGAGGAGCTGCGCCGCGCCGGCGCGGTGTTCGTCGAGGAGCTCGACGAGGTTCCCGATGATGCGCTGGTCGTGTTCTCCGCCCATGGCGTCCCCAAGCGCGTCCCCGAGGAAGCGATCCGCCGCCGCCTGCGTTTTGCCGACGCCACCTGTCCGCTGGTGAGCAAGGTCCATCGCGAGGTCGAGCGGCATGTTGCCGCCGGCCGCACGGTGCTGCTGATCGGCCATGCCGGCCATCCCGAGGTCGAAGGCACCATGGGACAGGTGCCCACGGGAGCGGTGATCCTGGTGGAAACCGCCGCCGATGCCGAAACCGTGGAGGTGCCCGATCCCGGGCGGGTGGCTCTGGCCACCCAGACCACCCTGTCGGTCGCCGACACCGCCGTGATGCGGGATATCCTGCGCCGGCGTTTTCCGGGGATTGTCGAGCCGGGACGGGAAGATATCTGCTATGCGACCACCAACCGGCAGAGCGCGGTGGCGACCATCGCCCGACAGGTCGAACTGGTCTATGTGGTCGGCGCCCCGAACTCCTCCAATTCCCTGCGGCTCGTGGAGGTCGCGCGGCAAGCGGGCTGCGGCCGGGCGGAACTGATCCAGTCGCCGGCCGATATCGACTGGCGGCAGGTGATCGGACTGGCCGCGATCGGTCTCACCGCCGGCGCCTCGGCTCCCGAGGTCCTGGTGCAGGGGGTGATCGATGCCTTTCGCCGACGGTTCGCGGTGGAGGTGGAGGAAGTGACGACGGCGGAAGAACATGTCTCCTTCAAGCTGCCGCCGATTCCGACCCTGGGCGAAGTTCCGCGGGCCGCGGAATAGGTGGCGCAGCGGGCGGCGCCATGAAGCCGCACGCTGCCGCGGCCGGCGCGAGACGGTAGGGCCTTCATGGCGGTTTACACACATCTCGGTCTCGAAGAGATCCTCGACTTCCTGGACCGGTACGATCTCGAGCCGCTGACCGCCTTTCACGGCATCCGCGAGGGTGTGGAGAACACCAATTACCTGCTGGTGACCGAGCGGCGGCGGCTGATCCTGACCATCTACGAAAAGCGGGTGGCGCCCGAGGATCTGCCCTTCTTCCTGGGCCTCATGGAGCATCTCGCGGGCAAGGGCTTTCCCTGCCCGGTACCGCTGCGCGACCGCGAAGGTCGCGCATTGCAGAGCATCCACGACAAGCCGGCGGCCATCGTCACCTTCCTCGAGGGGCGTTCGCCCCGACGCATCACCCGCGAGCGCTGCAATGCTCTGGGCCGCATCCTGGCGCGGCTTCATCTGGACGGCCTCGACTTCGACATCCGCCGCGAAAACGGGCTCGCGGTACCGGCGCTGCGTCCGCTGTTCGAGAGTTCGGCGGCCCGCGCCGACGAGGTCGAACCCGGTCTCGGCGAGGAGCTCGCGCGCGAGCTCGAGACCTTGGAGCAGAACTGGCCGGGCGATCTTCCGGCCGGTATCATCCATGCCGACCTGTTCCCCGACAATGTCTTCTTCGAGCGGGACGAGGTCACCGGCGTCATCGACTTCTATTTCGCCTGCAACGATCTCCTGGCCTACGATCTCGCCATCTGCATGAACGCCTGGTGCTTCGAGCAGTTCGCCGAGTTCAACATCACCAAGGCGCGGGCCTTGCTGCGCGGCTACCGGCAGGTGCGCAGCCTTTCCGCCGCCGAGCTCGAGGCCCTGCCGATCCTCGCCCGCGGTGCCGCCATGCGCTTTCTGCTGACCCGTCTGCACGACTGGCTGCACCAGGTGGAGGGGGCGCTGGTCCAGCCCAAGAACCCCCTCGAATATGTGCGCAAGCTGCGCTTCCATCGCGGCATTCGCGGACCGGCGGCCTATGGCCTCGACTGACCGCCCCAACGAGGAGGAGATCGTCGAGATCCACACCGACGGTGCCTGCAGCGGCAATCCCGGGCCGGGCGGCTGGGCCGCCATCCTCGCCTGGAAGGGACGCCGGAAGGAGCTCTCCGGCGCCGAGCCCGAGACGACCAACAACCGGATGGAGCTCTTGGCCGCAATCCGGGCGCTGGAGGCCCTCAGACGGCCGATGCGGGTCCGCATCTACACCGACAGCGAGTATCTGCGCCGCGGCATGACCGAATGGCTGGAAGGCTGGAAGCGTCGCGGCTGGCGGACATCAGCCAGGAAACCGGTCAAGAACCGCGATCTCTGGGAACGGCTGGACGAGCTCTGCCGCAGGCATCGGGTGGAGTGGCGCTGGCTCAAGGGGCATGCCGGCGATCCTCTCAACGAGCGCGCCGACCGCCTCGCCCGCGAGGCGATCCGGCGTCTGGAGGCGCCGTCCACGAAGTGAGCGCACCTCCGCCCTTGGGTTCGGTCGCCGCCTGCGCTACCTCACCTGCGAACCGTCACCCCATGGCGAGGGCCACATGCGCAAGTTCTTCACGCTTCTCCCCCTCCTGTTCGGAGCCATCCTGATGAGCCAGACCTCGACCGCCGATGCCGCCCCCAGACTGGTGATCGAGACCAGCAAGGGACGTATCGTCATCGCCATGATGCCCGACATCGCCCCCAAGCACGTGGCCCGCATCAGCGAACTGGCGAAGGAGGGCTTCTATGACGGCATCATCTTCCATCGCGTGATCCCCGGCTTCATGGCCCAGACCGGTGATCCCACCGGCACCGGTCGGGGCGGCTCGGGCAAGGGCAAGCTGCCGGCCGAGTTCTCCGATGTTCCCTTCGAGCGCGGCATCGTGGGCATGGCCCGCACCAGCGATCCCAACAGTGCCGACAGCCAGTTCTTCATCATGACCGCCGCCGCCCCGCATCTGAACGGGCAGTACACGGTCTGGGGCCGGGTGGTGGAAGGCATGGAGGTGGTCGACGCCCTCGCCCCGGGCGAGCCGCCCGCCCAGCCCGACCGGATGATCCGCGTCTATCTCGAGGAAGAGGGCGGCTGAGCGGGGGAGCTGGCGATGGCGGTTCTGGTCACCGGTGCGGCGGGTTTCATCGGCCTGCATGTGAGCGAGGCCTTGCTGGCACGCGGTGAGCGCGTGCTCGGCATCGACAATCTCAACCCCTATTACGATCCGGCCCTCAAGGAAGCACGGCTCGCGCGACTGCGCGAACATCCGGGTTTCGCCTTCTTCCCCTTGGATATCGCCGATGAAGAGGCGATGCAGGCCTGGGCCGCCGAGCACGGGGGCGAAGTGGAGGCGGTGGTGCATCTCGCCGCCCAGGCCGGTGTGCGCTACTCGCTCGAACAGCCGATGGCCTACGTCCGGAGCAATCTCGTCGGCCATATGGTGATCCTGGAGTTGTGCCGCCGCCATCTGCCCGGCTGCGATCGCCTGGTCTATGCCAGCTCGAGCTCGGTCTACGGCGCCAACCGCAAGATGCCGTTTGCGGTCGAGGACCGGGTCGATGATCCGGTTTCGCTCTACGCCGCCACCAAGCGCGCCGACGAGCTGCTGAGCGAATCCTACGCCCGGCTCTACGGTCTGCCCCAGACCGGGCTGCGCTTCTTCACCGTCTATGGTCCCTGGGGCCGGCCCGACATGGCCTATTACAGCTTCGCCGACGCGATCGCCGCCGGCCGTCCCATCACCCTCTACAATCACGGCCGCATGCGGCGCGACTTCACCTATATCGACGATGTCACCAATGGCGTGCTGGCCGCCCTCGACCGCCTGCCGGAGCCGCGGGATGACGGGGTGCGTCACCGCATCTACAATCTCGGCAACAACCGTCCGGTCGAGCTCGAGCAGTTCGTGCGGGTTCTCGAAGCGGCGCTCGGCGCCCGGGCGAAGATCGAATATGCCGAGATGCAGCCCGGCGACGTGGTCGAGACCTACGCCGATATCGAAGCCAGCCGGCGTGATCTCGGCTACCGGCCGACCATCCCCATCGAGGAAGGACTCGCCCGTTTCGCGGCCTGGCACCGCGCCTACCATGGCCGGAGCTGAGACGGCGGCTCCGGCATGCGGACCCTCGACCCACCATGCTGACCCTCGACAATGTCACCCTGCGGCTGGGCGGCCGTATCCTGCTGGAGGGTGCCAGCCTGCGCCTCGCCGCCGGCCAGCGCATCGGTCTCGTGGGCCGCAACGGCACCGGCAAGACCAGCCTGCTGCGGCTGATCGCCGGCGAGTTTTCCCCGGATGCGGGCGAAGTGCGGTTGCGCCGTGGGGTGCGGGTCGGCCGTATCGCCCAGGAAGCGCCGGGCGGGGCGGTCACGCCGCTTCAGGCGGTGCTGGCTTCCGATCGTGAACGCAGCCGTCTCCTGGAGCGGGCGGCCTGCGCCGAGGACGCCTCGGAGATCGCCGAGGTTCACACCCGTCTCGCCGAGATCGGTGCGGAAGCGGCACCCGCCCGCGCCGCCCGCATCCTTCGCGGTCTGGGTTTCTCCGAGGCCGATCAGGGGCGGCCGCTTCGGGAATTCTCGGGCGGCTGGCGCATGCGGGTGGCGCTGGCCTCCCTGCTGTTCCTCGAACCCGACCTGCTGCTGCTCGACGAGCCCACCAACCATCTCGATCTGGAGGCGGCGGCCTGGCTCGAGGAGCATCTGCGGCGCTATCCCCGAACCCTGCTGCTGGTCAGCCACGACCGCGATCTGCTCAACCGCGTGCCGGAGAAGATCTGCCATCTCGAAAGCGGTCGGCTCACCCTCTATGCCGGTGGCTACGACCGCTTCGTGCAGGCGAGAGCGGAGCGGCTCCTGGGTCTCGCCCGGTTGCGCGAGAAACAGGAGGCCCGGCGGCGGCATCTGCAGGCCTTCGTCGACCGCTTCCGGGCCAAGGCCACCAAGGCGCGTCAGGCCCAGAGCCGGCTCAAGATGCTGGCGCGCATGACGCCGGTGGAGGAGATCGCGCCCGAGCCCGAGGTGCATTTCGCCTTTCCGGTGGGCCGCATCCCGCCACCGCCCTTGCTGACCATGGACCGGGTGGCGGTGGGCTACGACGGGCGGCCGGTGCTCTCCGATCTCGACTTGCGGATCGATCCCGACGACCGCATCGCCCTGCTCGGCGCCAACGGCAACGGCAAGAGCACCTTCGCCGCGCTGGTGGCCAGACGCCTGCCTCCGCTCGCCGGAAACCTGGTGACCGCCCAGGGGCTGCGGGTCGGCTTCTTCGCCCAGCACCAGATCGAGGATCTCGACCCCGATGCCGACGGCATCACCCATCTCGCCCGGCTCCTGCCGGACGAGCCCGAGACCCGGCTGCGCGCCCGCCTCGCCCGCTTCGGGCTCGTCCAGCAGAAGGCGGAAACCCCGGCCCGCAACCTCTCGGGGGGCGAGAAGACCCGCCTCTGCCTCGCCCGCATGACGATCCGGGATCCCCAGCTCCTGATCCTCGACGAGCCCACCAACCATCTCGATATCGATTCGCGCGAGGCGCTGGTCCGGGCCCTCAACGATTTTCCGGGCGCCATCCTGCTGATCAGCCACGACCGCCACATCATCGAGCTGGTGTGCGACCGGCTCTGGCTGGTGGCGCGTGGCCGCGTGACACCGTTCGCCGGCGATCTCGACGACTACCGCCGGACCCTGCTCGAGGAACGCGAGGGCGGCCGCGAAAAACGGCCGGCCAGAACCGAAACGCCACGGCCCCGGCGCAGCGACCGTCGCGCCGCACTCGTTCCCCTGCGCGACCGTGCCCGCAAGGCCGAACGCGCCCTCGAACGGCTGCTCGCCCGCCGCGAGGCGATCACCGCCCGCCTCGCCGATCCCCGGATCTATGCCGATGGCGCCGGGGTGGCCGAGCTCAAGCGCGAGCTCGACCGGCTGGCGGGCGAGATCGCCGCCGCCGAGACGGTATGGCTGGAGGCCGAGGAGGCCATCGAACGGCTCACCGGCAACGGTGCCCGCTGAAGCCCCGCTGCGGGCGTTTGCGCCCCCTGCCGCTTTCGGCTAGGAGCAGGGCCAGCGTAACCGGACATTGCGAGGTGCATGGTGCGACCGTCGGGACGGGCGCCGGATCAGCTGCGCGAGGTGGAGTTCAGGCTGGGCGTCAACCGCTACGCCGAAGGGTCGTGCCTGGTCCGCTTCGGCCATACCGAGGTTCTCTGCACGGCCACCGTCGAGGAGCGGGTACCGGGCTGGCTCCGGAACACCGGACGCGGCTGGATCACCGCCGAGTACAGCATGCTGCCGCGCGCCACCCATACCCGCATGCAGCGCGAGGTGGCCCGCGGCCGGCAGAGCGGGCGCACCCACGAGATCCAGCGCCTGATCGGCCGCTCGCTGCGGGCCGTGGCCGAGCTCGATGCCCTGGGCGAACGCCAGATCCTGGTCGATTGCGATGTGCTGCAGGCCGATGGCGGCACCCGCACCGCCAGCATCACCGGCGGCTATCTGGCCCTCCATCAGGCACTGGCGAAACTGGTGGCCGCCGGCGAGTTGCCGCGCCTGCCGCTTCGCGAGGAGGTGGCGGCGGTCTCCTGCGGCATTCTCGAAGGCGAGGCGGTGCTCGATCTCGATTACGAGGAGGACAGTACCGCCGAGGCCGACGCCAATTTCGTCCTTGCCGCTTCCGGCGGCATCGTCGAGATCCAGGTAACGGCCGAGGATTTCCCCATCCGCGAGGAACAGTTCGACGCCATGCGGAGCCTCGCCGGCAAGGGCATCCGCGAGCTGGTGGCCCGCCAGCGCGCCGTATTGGCCGCGGCATGAGCAGGCTCGCCGCACTTCGCGGCGGCAGGCTGGTGCTGGCCTCGCACAATCCCGGCAAGCTGCGCGAGTTCCGGCAACTGCTGGCGCCGCTCGGGGTCACCCTGCTGGGTGCCGGCGAGCTCGATCTGCCGGAGCCCGAGGAAACCGGCACGAGCTTCGCCGAGAACGCCCGGATCAAGGCGCTGGCGGCGGCCCGGGCATCGGGTCTGCCGGCACTGGCCGACGACAGCGGGCTCGCGGCCTACGGGCTCGACGGCGCCCCCGGCATCCATTCGGCGCGCTGGGCCGGACCGGAGAAGGATTTCGCGGCCGCCATGCGGCGCCTCCACGAGGAGCTGGTGGCGCGGTTCGGCGGGTTCGAGCGGGCCGATCGGCGGGCCGCCTTCGTCTGCGCCCTGTGTCTGGCCTGGCCCGACGGCGAGCTTCGCGAATTCGAGGGCCGGGTGGAGGGGGAGATCGTCTGGCCACCGCGGGGCGAAGGCGGTTTCGGCTACGATCCGGTGTTCGTTCCGGAGGGCGAAAGCCGCAGCTTCGCCGAGATGCAGCCCGCCGAGAAGGATGCTCTCAGCCATCGCGCCCGGGCCGTGGCGGCCCTGCTGGCGGCGGCGGAGGCGGACCCGCCGGGATCTTGAACTTTCCCGTGATCGCGGTCATATGGGGCCGTGCTCGGGGCCGTAGCTCAGCTGGGAGAGCGCCTGCTTTGCACGCAGGAGGTCGTCGGTTCGATCCCGATCGGCTCCACCAGGGAAATCGAAGACTCGTCCCGACACCCGTCCGCACTCGGTTCCGGTCGCCGGCCGGCCGCTGCCAACGCGCGACGCGCCCGCGTTTTTTCGGTGTTCCGCCAACGGCGACGCTGTATCGTCGAAATCGTGCATTGAGACCCGTCACGTCGCGGTCTGCGTGGCCGGACCGCCGACAGCGATGGGAGCGACCATATTGCGGGGGACGAAACACATGCCAGCGATGGA
>CAYYZI010000111.1:0-7646 GCA_964475675.1 uncultured Geminicoccaceae bacterium | reverse complement strand
CCTGCCAGGGACTCGCTCACCTTTTCCATTAACAATAAATTGGCAGAACCGGTTACAGATGTGCTCGCCCGAGTTCAATCCCGATCCCTGGGCGGCGTGGCGCGAACGGCTCGACAAATGGGCCGGCGGCATCGACACCTATGCCGAGATCCACAGGATCGCACGCGAGATCCCGGCCGACATGAAGCCCGAGAATGTCGAGCCGCGTCGCTGGTGGAAGGCCTCCGAGGCCTGATCGCCGACGAACTGCCCGTCCCGGACGAGCCGGGGCGGGCCCGCCGCCGTTTTCACGGAGGGCGCTGACGCGCCGCAACTCCGGCGACCATGCCGGTAACGGGGTATCGGATGGCGAGGTTTCAGGAACAGGCCGCGGCGATCCTCGACGCGCTCCTGGCACAGGACGCCTGGATGCTGAGCGAGGCCATGCGCGAGCCCGCCGCCTACGCACTCACGGCGGCAGCGATGGTGATCGGCATTCCCGTGCTGCTCCTGCTGTTCCGCCGGGTTCCCTGGCTCGACCGCAACATCGAGCGCTATGCTCTGGTGGTGACCTACATGACGATCGCCACGGTGATCTTCGTCGAGGTGATCCGGCGTTTCGTCTTCAGCCTCCAGGCGCCCTGGTCGACCACCCTGCCGCCCTACCTGTTTTTGGTGATGACCTGGGTGGGTTGCGCCTACAACGCCAAGCTGCGCTCGCATCTGTCCTTCGACGAGATCCGGGCGCGGCTGCCGCCTCTCGGCCAGTTCCTGTGCGTCTGTCTCGATACCGTGCTGTGGCTCGCCTTCGCGCTGATCGTGATCGTCACCTCCCTGCGCCAGACCACCAATTCGGCGGCCAACTTCCAGATCCTGCTGGGCACCGACAATGTCCAGCAGTGGTGGTTCTACGTGCTGGTGCCGACGAGCTGGCTGATCCTCTCGGCGCGAGTCGTCGAGAACTTTCTCGAGGACCTCCAGCGCTATCGTGCCAGGCAGCCGCTGCTGACCGGACAGTTCCTGAAGATCGAGGAATGAAGGCCCGCCGATGAGCGACGGAACCCTGATCCTGCTGATCTCGATGGGCGCCACCCTGTTCTTCGTGCTGGGGGTGCCGATCTTCCTGGTGATCGGCATCTGGGTGGTGGGCGCCAGCTTCGTCCTCGATCTCACCCTCGACAACATCGGCACCGCCCTGTCCGACGTGTTCACCGACGGCTTCGCCCTGCTGGCGATGCCGCTGTTCATCCTCACCGGCGATCTCATCAACCGGTCGGGGATCGCCAAGCGCCTGTCGGATTTCGCCTATTCCTGCCTGGGCTGGCTGCGGGGCGGGCTGGCGATGGCATCCTTGGGCGCCTGCGGGCTGTTCGCCGCCATTTCCGGCTCCAATTCGGCGACCACCGCGACCATCGGCTCGATCATGTATCCGGAGATGGTCAGGGGCGGCTACGACAAGCATTTCGCGGCCGCCACCGCAGCCGCCGGCGGCACCGTCGGCATCATCATTCCGCCCTCCATCATCTTCATCGTCTACGGCTTCATGATGAACCTGCCGATCTCCGACCTCTTCGTCGGCGGCATTCTGCCCGGCGCGCTGATGGTGGTGGCGATGCAGGGCGTGTGCTGGTTCGTCTGTCGCCGCCACGGCTGGGGGCATCTCATCCGCCTCGAAATGCGGCGGGTGATCAAGACGGCAATCGGCGCCTGGCTCGGCTTCTTCGCCATCGGCCTCGTGCTGTGGGGGATCTACACCGGCAAGTTTTCGCCCACCGAGGCTGCGGGAGTGACCGTAGGCTTCTGCCTGATCGTCGGCCTCCTCTCGCTTCCCGTGCACCGCTGGATGGGTGCCCGCGGCGAGGACGCGCCGATCGCCGAGCGCCGCATCGTCGAAATGCTGGTGGTGAGGGGGTTCCGGCCCGTCGACGTTCCCGCGATCGTCATGCGCTCGGCGCAGATCACCGGGGTGCTGGCGCCGCTGATCGCCATCTCGGTGGTGATGCAGCAGATCCTGTCGCTGCTCGGTACCCGCGAGGCGCTGGAGACCTTCGTCACCGGCATGGGCGGGTATTATGCCGTGCTGTTCACGGCGATGGCCCTGGTGCTCGCCGCCGGGACCGTTCTCGAGAGCCTGCCCAACACCATCATCCTGGCGCCGATCCTGGCGCCGATCGCCCAGGGCATGGGCGTCGACCCGATTCATTTCGCGGTGGTGTTCCTGGTAGGCGATGCCATCGGCTTCATCACCCCGCCCTACGGGCTCAACCTCTATGTCGCCAGTGGCGTCACCGGGATCCCCTATTTCCGGCTGATCCGGCACACTCTGCCCTATCTGCTGTCGCTGCTGCTGGTCTGGCTGGTGGTGGCGCTGGTCCCGGCTCTTTCGACCATGCTGCTGCCCTAGCCGGGATGCGGAGAAGACGCATGGACAGGGAGGCGGTGGCCGAAGAGACGCCCCTGGAGCAGGCCGGCAGGCAGATCCCGAGCAATCTGCGGCTGCTGCTGCTGCTCGAGGAGCTGGTCCGGATCGGCATGCCGGCCACGGCCACCGAGCTCGGCGCCAGACTCGGTCTGCCCAAACCAACCGTCCATCGCCTCTGCGAAACCCTCGAAGCGCAGGGGTTCCTGGTGCGCGATCTGGACGGGCGCCGCTACACCCCGGGGCGGCGCCTGCGCGAGCTCGCCGTCGGCACCCTTTCCTCGCTGCGGGCCGGCACCGCCCGTCTCGCCGTGCTCGGCGCCCTCGCCCGCGACATCGGCGAGACCTGCAACATCGCCATTCCGGGACGCGACGCGATGATCTATCTCGATCGCGTCGAGACCGAATGGCCGCTCAGGATCCAGCTCCCGGTCGGCACCCGCGTGCCGCTCTACTGCACCGCCAGCGGCAAGATGTATCTGAGCTCGCTCGGCCGGGCGCATCGCGAGCACTATCTGCGGAACGCCCTGCTCGAACGGCGCACCGCCCGTACCCTGACCGCGCCGGAGCCGCTCGCCGCGGAACTGGCGCGCACGCGCAAGCGCGGCTATGCGGTCGACGACGAGGAGTTCATGGAAGGCATGGTGGCGGTGGCAGTGCCCATCGCCGACGCCCGGGGTCGGCTCTTCGCCACCCTTTCCTTTCATGCCCCGGTCCAGCGCATGCGCCTCGCCAGGGCACTCGAGCATCTGCCGCGGTTGCGGCGCGCCGCTGCCGAACTCTCGCGCCTCACCCTCGCCGAAGACTGCGAGTAACGGCCTCCAGCAGCACCTCCAGACGACCGAGACCATCGCGGATCTCCGCCTCCTCGTGGGCGGCGAACCCCAGCAGCAGACCACGCATGCCGGGGCCCTCGGCGAAGTGGTCCGAGAGGGCCGCAAATCCGAGCCCCTGCCCGGCGCCGGCCCGGGCCAACGCCCGATCGTCGAAGACCGGCGCGAAGGCCGGCCGCGGAAATACCGCAAAGGCCATGCCGCCGGAGGTGTCGCCCGTGCGCAGGAGGTCGCCGAGGCGCTGCTCGAGCCCGTCCAGGAGAAACCGGCGGCGGGCGGCGTAGATTCGCCGGGTGCGGCGGACATGGCGGGCGAAGGCGCCGCTTTCGAGGAACATGGCGAGGGCCGGCTGGGGCACCAGCGAGGCCCGGCTGCCGAAGCGGCGAAGCGCGGCGCGGACCGGTGCCCACAGGGGCTCGGGAAGGACCAGGTAGCCGAGCCGGATCCCGGCCGAGAAGACCTTGGAGAAGGTGCCGGCATAGATCACCCGTGCGCAGCGGTCCATTGCCGCCAAGGCGGGAATCGGTCGGCCGCTGTACCGGTACTCGCTGTCGTAATCGTCCTCGACGAGGAAGGCGTCGGTGGCCTCGGCCCAGTCCAGCAGCGCCCGACGCCGCCCGGGCGCCAGCACCTGGCCGAGGGGAAACTGGCGCGAGGGGGTCACCACCAGCAGCCGCGGCGGCGGCGAAAGCGAGGCCAGCGCCGCCGGACACATCCCCGCTTCGTCCACCGGAACGCCGCGGACCCGATGCCCGAACCCCAGAGCCAGATGACGGATCACCGGATAGCCCGGCTCCTCGGTGGCGATACATCCGGGAGAGGGCAGCATCGCCCGGAACAAGAGTTCGAGACCGCCGATGGAGCCGGCGGTGATCACGATATGCTCGGGCGAGGTGCGGATGCTGCGCCAGACCACCAGATGCTCGGCGATGGCCCGCCGCAGTTCCCGGTCACCGAAAGGATCCGCCCCCTGTTCCCAGGTGCTCCGGCGGCGCCAGGCGCGGGCCATGCACCGGCTCCATTCGAGACGGGGAAAGAGACGCAGATCGGGCCGGCCGGGACGAAAGAGATCCGGCGTCGCCGCCGGGCGCAGGGGCGGCACTCCGGTCCCCCGCTTCGCACCCTCCCCCGCTCCCGCAGCCGGCAACTCGGCCACGTAATGGCCGGCACCGCGGCGACCCGCGAGACAGCCTTCGGCAACGAGCTGCTCGTAGGCCGCGAGTACCGTCCCGCGCGCCACCCCCAGCATGCGGGCCAGCTCCCGGGTGGAGGGCAGAGGGGTACCGTTGGGCGGGCGGCGGGAGACGAGTTCCGAACGCAGCCCGTCGACGAGCTGGAGCCAGAGGGGCCGCTTCGCCCGGCGCTGGAGGGCAATTGCCGGTACGAAACCCGCGCCGCGCGACTGGCTCATGATAACAGCTCCAAACTGGACCATTCCTTCGGACCAGTCTTGTGCTTCGCTGCTCCCGCCGCAAGGGAGCCCGGAAATGACCGAACTGCCCCCCACCGACCGCACCCGCCTGCGCCGCCTGCATACCCGCGGCCGTTTCGATCGCGAGCCCATCGATGCCATCCTCGACGCGCAGCCGCTGTGCCATATCGCCTATCTGCGCGATGGCCTGCCCGCGCTCCTGCCCAGCCTGCAATGGCGGGAAGGCGACCGCGTCTACTGGCACGGCTCCTCCGCCAGCCACGCGCTGCGCGCCCAGATCGGAACCGAGGTCTGTCTCGCCGTCACCCTGCTCGACGGGCTGGTTCTCGCCCGTTCGGGCTTCCATCACTCCGCCAACTACCGCTCGGTGATGCTGTTCGGACGGCCCGAGCGGATCGAGGATCCGCGTCGGAAAGAACAGCATCTCCAAGCCTTCTTCGAGCGGCTGCTTCCGGGGCGATGGAAGAGTCTGCGACCGGTGACGCAACAGGAGCTGAAGGCCACCGCCGTCCTCTCGCTGCCCATCCGCGAGGCCTCGGCCAAGATTCGAAGCGGTCCACCGGTCGACGAGGAGGCCGATTACGCCCTGCCGATCTGGGCCGGTGTCCTGCCGCTGCGCACGACGGTCGGAGCACCGGTGGCCGACCCTCGCAATTCCGAGGGCATCCCGCTGCCGGCGGAACTGGGGAAGTTCCGGATCGGATGAGTCCGCCGGCGGTCCGACAGAGGGCGGGCGATCATCCGCCCGCCCCGCTCCCGCCTCAAGCCTGGACGCCCTCCACGTACCAGTCCATCTTGAGCAGTTCCTCGTCGGACAGATGCTCCCCTTCCGGGACACGCAGCTTGCCCGCCTGGTCCTTGATGGGGCCGGCGAAGGGATGGAGGGTGCCATCGATGATCCCCTGCTTGACGGCCTCGGCCTCGGCCCGCACCTCCTCCGGCACCCGCGGGCCGTAGGGAGCGATCTGGACCATACCCTCCTTGAGGCCGTACCACACCGTATGGCTCTTCCAGGTGCCGTCGAGCACCGCCTGGACCCGCTCGATGTAGTAGGGTCCCCAGTCGTCGACAATGGCCGTGAGCTGGGCGTTGGGGGCGAACTTGCGCATGTCCGAGGACTGGCCGAAGCCGGAAACGCCGCGTTCCTCGGCGACCTGCAGCGGCGCCGGGCTGTCGGTGTGCTGGGAGATGATGTCCGCTCCCTGATCGATCAGCGCCTTGGCGGCATCCGCTTCCTTGCCGGGATCGTACCAGCTGTTGACCCACACCACCTTGATCTGGGCGTCCGGGCGCTTCTTGCGCATGGCCAGGGTGAAGGCGTTGATGCCCATCACCACCTCGGGGATCGGGAAGGAGGCGATGTAGCCGACGATGCCCGATTTGGAGAGCATGCCGGCGATGGTGCCGATCACCGCCCGGCCCTCGTAGAAGCGGGCGTTGTAGACCGCCACGTTGGGCGCGGTCTTGTAGCCGGTGGCATGCTCGAACTTGACCTTGGGGAACTGCTTGGCGACCCGGATCACCGAATTCATGAAGCCGAACGAGGTGGCGAAGACGATATCGTTGCCGCTGGCCGCGAGCTGGCGGATCACCCGCTCGGCATCGGGCCCTTCGGCGACGTTCTCGACGAAGCTGGTTTCCACCTTGTCGCCCAGCGCCTTCTCCACGTCGCGACGCCCGACATCGTGACGATAGGTCCAGCCGTGATCGCCGATCGGACCGACATAGACCCAGCCGGCCCGGACCTTTTCCGCCGCCAGCAGCCGGTGCCCGGGCAGGGCCAGGGCGGTGGTCGCGGCTGCTCCGGCGAGCAGCGTGCGGCGCGTGGTTGTCAGTCTCATCGGTGTCCTCCTTGGTTGTGATTGCGGGTCTGCGTGTCGAGACGGTCGCTCAGGCCGGCGGGTGGAAGGGTCTGCCGAGACAGGCCGGTGCGTCCAGTCGACGGCGCCCCGATCCGGCGGCGATCAGCGCCAGCACCAGGATCGTGGCCAGATAGGGCAGCATCGACAAGACCTGCGAGGGAACCGCGAACAGGCCGAGGCCCTGGGCGTGGAGCTGGAGGATGGTGACGCCGCCGAACAGATAGGCGCCGATCAGCAGGCGCCAGGGCCGCCAGGAGGCGAACACCACCAGCGCCAGCGCGATCCAGCCGCGACCGGCGGTCATGTTCTCGACCCACATCGGCGTGTAGGACAGGGACAGAAAGGCGCCGGCGAGACCGCTCATCACCCCGCCGAAGACCACCGCCGCGTAACGCACGGCGATCACCGGATAGCCCAGCGCATGGGCGGCCTCGTCGTTCTCGCCGCAGGCCCGGAGCACCATGCCGGCCCGGCTGCGGGAGAGGAACCAGGCGATCAGCGCCACCGCCGCGACCGAGAGATAGACGAGCGCATCATGCCCGAACAGCAGCGGGCCGATGACCGGGATCCCGCTGAGGCCGGGAATGTCGAGCTGCGGCAGCCGGGCCACCGGGGTACCGACGAAAGCCGACCCCATCAGCGAGGACACACCCACCCCGAAGATCGTCAGGGCGAGGCCGGTGGCCACCTGATTGGCCATCAGGGTCAGGGTCAGGAGGCCGAACAGCAGCGCCAGCAGGGCACCGGCGAGGGCGGCCGAGAGGATCCCGAGGGTGGCGCTGCCGGTGGTGAGGGTGACGGCGAAACCGCTCACCGCACCCACCAGCATCATGCCCTCGACCCCGAGATTGAGAACCCCCGCCTTTTCGGTGACCAGCTCGCCGCTGGCCGCGAGCAGCAGCGGCGTGGCGGCACTGATGACGCTGACCGTGGTGGCGGTGATCGGATCCATGCTCAGCCGCCTCCCGCCGCGTGACGCCGCGTCGCCCAACGCAGCCGGTAGCGGATCAGGAAATCGGTGGCCAGCAGGAAAAAAAGCAGCATGCCCTGGAACACGCCGGTCACCGCCTGGGGCAGGCCGGCCTCGATCTGTGCCGCCTCACCGCCGATATAGGAGAGCG
>CAYYZI010000110.1:0-7666 GCA_964475675.1 uncultured Geminicoccaceae bacterium | reverse complement strand
GGCGAGGGCCTCGCGGGCCCGTTCGCGAAAGGCCAGAGGTGTCACCTCGTTCACCCGTCGCCTCCCCGCGGTGCGCCGATGGGCGGGGCATCGAGCCTGCCGGCCAGCACCTCGGCGACATGGCGGACGGCCACTTTCGAGCCCTGGCGGTGGAGATAGCCGGCGATGTTCATGAGACAGCCGAGATCGCCGGCCAGTACCAGCTCGGCACCGCTGGCCTCGATGTTCTTCGCCTTTTCCCGCACCATGCGGGTCGAGATCTCCGGATATTTGACGCAGAAGGCGCCGCCGAAGCCGCAGCAGGTCTCGGCTTCTTCGAGTTCGGTGAGTTCCAGCCCGGCCACCGTTTCCAGCAGTTCCCGCGGCTGCCTGCGCACCCCGAGCTCCCGCAGCCCCGAGCAGGCATCGTGATAGGTCGCCCGTGCGGCGAGGCTGCTGTCGACCCCGGCGATGCCCAGCACATCGACCATGAAGGCGGTGAGCTCCCAGGTCTTTTCGGCTACCACCCGGGCTCGTTCGGCCATCTCGCTGTCGCCGGCGAAGAGCCCGGGATAGTGGCAGCGCAGCATCGCCGCACAGGAACCGGAGGGGGCCACCACATAGTCGAAGGGCTCGAAGACGGCGATCATCCGGCGCGCCAGTTCGGTGGCGGTCTCCCGATCGCCCGAATTGTAGGCGGGTTGGCCGCAGCAGGTCTGGGCGGTGGGCACCGAGACGGAGACGCCGCTGCGCTCGAGGAGCTCGAGGGCGGCGAAGCCGACCGAGGGCCGGAACAGGTCGACCAGACAGGTGACGAACAGTGCGACGCGCGTTTCAGCCATGGATTGTGCCGCCCCCGACAGGATGTCGCCGGCAAGGTAGCGGATCGGCAGCCGTTTCGGCAACGGCCGCGCCGCTTCAGACGCCGGGGACCAGGCCTCTGGGCAGCAGGATGTAGAGCCGGCCGGGCTGCTTCATGTGGGCGGCCAGGTACTCGGCGAACGCACCCGCGCCCCAGAACACGTCGCCACGCACCGGCCCCTTGATGGCACCGCCGGTATCCTGGGCGATCATCAGCCGCCGCAGGGGTCGCAGGCCGTCGGGTGTCGGCGCGGTGCTATCGAGCCAGAGCGGCAGGCCCAGGGGAATGAAACGGCGGTCGACCGCCAGGGAACGTCCCGGGCTCAGGGGTACCCCCATGCTTCCGGGCGGACCGCTCGCCTCCGCCAGCCCTTGGAGTTCGCGGAAGAACACATAGGAAGGATTGCTGTCGAGAAGGGCGCGTGCCTCCTCCGGGTTGGCCTTTAGCCAGTCGCGGATGGCGAACAGGGACATCTTCTCGCGCGGGATCTCGCCGCGGGCGATCAGTTCCCGACCGATGGCATGATAGGCGTGACCGTTCCAGCCGTCGTAGCCCACCCGCATGCGCCTTCCATCGGGCAGCAGGATCTGGCCGGAGCCCTGGATGTGGAGGAAGAAGAGGGCGATGGGGTCGTCCACCCAGACCAGCTCCAGACCGCGCCCCTCGAGAGCCCCGTCGGTGATCGCCGCGCGGTCGGGAAAGGGCAGCAGACGGCCGCCATCGAGGCGGCCCGCGATGCGTTTGCCGTCGAGCCCGGGGTCGAAGCGACCGAGCTCCACGGTCACCAGTTCCGGCGGCCGCCGGTAAAGCGGGTAGCGGAACCGTGCATCGGGTTGCATGGAGCCGTAGAGGAGCGGTTCGTAATAGCCGGTGAACAGCCCTTCCGCCTCGCCACGGTCGGTGATCCTGTAGGGCGCGAAACGGGTTTCGAAGAACCGCCGGACGGCAGCGCCGTCTCGCGAGAGAGCTTCAGCCTCCCGGCATACCGCCTGCCAGTCGGCGACGGTGCCGAAGCGCTCGCTGTTGCCGACGGGCCTGTCGGGATCGCGTTTTTCGAACACGGCGCAGGAGCGGAGAAAGGCGGGCAGGGCGGGCAGCGGATCGTCCTCCTGCCAGCCGGGAAGCTCGGTGAAGCTCACCGGCTCGAGGCGCAGCTCGGGAGGCGCCTTTTCGGAAGGTTGCTGCTGACAGGCGGCCAGGAAGAGCAGCAGGATCAGCGCGAACGAAGCCGGCAGCGGCGGCAGACGGCGCATCTTCGGGCTCGCGGGCGGTCAGTCGGGAACCCGGGTTTCCACCAGCAGCCAGTTGGGATCGCGGGAACGCACGTCGCGCTCGAAGGTCCAGATATCCACCACCTCGACGATGCGCGAGGGGTTGCCGTCGATCAGATGGCCGTCCTTGTCGCGGGTCACGTTGATCTGTTCACTGATGAAGCGCAGCGTGATCCGCGCGCGGCTGCCATCGAGGCGGGCTTCCAGGATGTCGATACTCTTGAGGGCCACGATCTCGGTGGTCAGGGTATGGCCGGCGGCGTTGCGCTCGTCGATGGCGGCGCTGAAGTTCTCGAACACTTCCGGGGCCAGAAGGCTGCGCAAGGTATCCTTGTCGCCCTTGGCGAAGGCCTCGATGATCATGCCGAAGGCGGCACGGGCACCGCCGAGGAAGCGGTCGAGATCGAAGGAGGGATCGGCCAGACGGATCTCGGTGAGACCGGCCTTGACGGCCGCGTCCTTGGGATCGGCCACCGGCACCTCCTCTGCCGCCTGCGGCTTCGCCTTGTCACGCTCGGGCAGCGGTACCACCTTACCGCTGTCGGCGCCGGCCTGGTCGAAGCGCGACGGGCGCCGCCGCTCGTTGCCGGTGCGGCGACCGAGCACGCTGCGCAGCCGCAGGGCGATGAAGGCGGCCACCATGGCGAAGAAGATGATGTCGAGATAGGCGAAGCCGTCGGACATTGTGTACCGTCGCATGGCGCCACTCACTGTGAGCGGCCGGAAGCGGGGTGGCGATCGAGGGTCCTTCTGGCCCGCGGGCGCCATGAACATCATATAGGGTGCCAAGCCCGAAAACAAACGGCGAGGACACGTGCCCGTTTTCCTTCTGCTGCTCACGCTTTTCGTCGGCGTTCCCCTGCTGGAGCTGGCGCTGCTCATCAAGGTCGGCGGACAGATCGGCGCCCTGCCGACGATCGGGCTGTGTTTGCTGACCGCGATCATCGGCGGCCTCCTGGTACGCTCCCAGGGCGGACAGGTAATCGCGACCCTGCGCCGCCAGCTCGACCGCGGCCGGCTGCCGGTCGAGGAAGCCTTTCACGGGGTCTGCATCCTCGCCGCCGGGCTCCTGCTGCTGACCCCCGGCTTCGTCACCGACGCGCTCGGCTTCACCCTGCTCGTGCCCGCCGTTCGCCACCAGCTCTACGAGATCCTCAGGCGCCGGCTGGAGGCCAGGATCGTCGATCTGCAGGAGGCTCCGGTGCCGCCGGAGCCGCCGCTCATCGATGTCGACTACGAGGAGATCGACGAGGACGAGAAGGTGCCTCCGGGACGCGGCTGGGGCGGGCGATGATCGTTTTCCTGCGCCACGCCGAATCGGCATGGAACGCCGCCTTTTCCCGGACCCGGATCGATCCCGGGCTGCCCGATCCGCCGCTCACCGAAGCGGGACGCCGGCAGGCCGAGGCGGCGGCCGGGCGGCTGGCCGAAAAGGGCGTCGCCAGGCTGCTCGCGAGCCCCTACCGGCGGACCCTGGAAACCGCCTCGATCATCGCCGCCAGACTCGGCCTGCCGATCGAGGTCGAGCCCCTGGTGCGCGAGCGTTTCGCCTTTTCCTGCGATATCGGCACCCCCGCCTCGGAGCTTCGCCGAAGCTGGCCGGATCTCGATCTGGACGGATTGCCGGAGGTCTGGTGGGGTGGCTTGATCGAGAGCGACCACGGCGTCGCCGCCCGTTGCCGCGCCTTTCGCCGCAAGCTGCGGCAGACCGATGGCGAGGGCCCGATCGCGGTGGTCTCCCACTGGGGCTTCCTGCTCGCATTCACCGGTAGGCGGTTCGACAACGGCTCGCTATTGGTGGTCGCGCGCCACAGCATCCTCGAAGATGGAGATGAACCAGCATGAACGATCAGCGCAGCGCCGGCAACGGCGAAGCCGGCGGCAACGGTGAGGCCGGCGGCAACGGTGAAGCCCAGACCGAACAGCAGCAGGCGGCGCAGGCGCCCCGTCTTTCCATTCTGACCCAGTACATCAAGGATCTGTCCTTCGAGAATCCGCGTGGGCCGATGGCCTTCGCCCAAGGGCAGACGCGTCCCGAAATCCAGGTCCGGGTGGATGTACGTGGCGACCAGATCGGCCCCGAGCAGCACGAGGTGATCCTCGAGCTCAACATCGAGGCCCGGCTGTCGGAAGGCCCGGTGTTCGTCCTCGAACTGACCTACGGCGGGCTGTTCGGTCTCGCCAACATCCCCGAGGAGAGCATGCAGGCGGTGCTGATGGTCGAATGCCCGCGCCTGCTGTTCCCGTTCGCCCGACGGATCATCGCCGATCTCACGCGCGACGGCGGTTTCCCGCCGCTGATGCTGGATCCGATCGATTTCGTCAGTCTCTACCGGCGCAGGCTGGCCCAGGCCCAGGAGGCGGCCGCCGGTCAGGCCTGAACCGTCTCCCGCGATCGCAGCGCCGGCGCCGCTCAGTCGTCGGCGGCTGCGCGCCGGCCGTTGGTGGCGATCTCCAGCGCGGTCGGGATGTCCTCGGCGAGGGCGAACAGCCGTTCGACGGTGGGCTCGGCGAAGCCGCTGGTGACGATCTGCTCGAAAAAGGCCAGACACGGCGCCCAGAATCCGTCCACCTCGAGCAGCACGATCGGCTTGTCGTGATAGCCGAGCTGGCGCAGGGTCAGGACTTCCAGCAGCTCGTCGAGGGTGCCGAAGCCGCCGGGCAGCACGATGAAGCCGACCGAATCGGCGATCATCCGCTCCTTGCGCTCGAACATGGTGGCGGTGACGACCAGCTCGGTGACCCCTTCCTTGGCCACCTCGCGGTCGAGCAGCCGGCGGGGAATGATGCCGCGGACCACCCCTCCGGCGTCGAGCGCGGCACCCGCCAGGATGCCCATCAGCCCGACATCGCCGCCGCCGTAGACGAGACCAAAACCGGCCCGGGCGATGGCCCGACCGAGCTCGCGGGCGGCATCGGCAAAGGCGCTGGAGGCACCCGGTCGCGAGCCGCAGAACACGCAGAGATTTCGCTTCATGATGGCGAGCCTAGGCGGCGTCAGCCGGCGCGGCAAGCCGCCGGCCACGCACGATAGGGTGATTCATCCGCGGGTCAGGGCGGTGAAATCCTCGATCAAATCGCGGGTGATCGGACCGAGCTGGTAGTCACGATCCTCGATCGCCCGTACCGGAGTGATCTCGGCGGCGGTGCCGGTGACGAAGATCTCCTGGGCATGCTCCAGCTCCTCCGGCAGGATGTGCCGCTCGATCACCGGAATGCCGCGTTTCTCGGCGAGCGCGATCACCGTGCGACGGGTGATGCCGTTGAGGAAGCAGTCGGCAATGGGCGTGTGCAGGCTGCCGTTCATCACCAGAAAGATGTTGGCGCCTGTGGTTTCCGCCACGTAGCCGCGATAGTCGAGCATCAGCGCGTCGGCGAAGCCCTTGGCCTCGGCAGCGTGCTTGCTCAGCGTGCAGATCATGTAGAGGCCGGCCGCCTTGCTGTGGACCGGCGCGGTCTCCGGCGAGGGGCGACGGAAGATGGCGTGGGTGAGGGTGAGATCGGGATAATAGGCACCCCATTCCCAGACGGCGATGGCCACATGGATCCGGGTCTTCTGGGCCGAAACCCCCATCTGCTCGGAGCCCCGCCAGGCCACCGGACGGACGTAGCAGTCGGACAGGCCGTTGGCGGCGATGGTTTCCATCGTCGCCCGGTCGATCTCCTCGCGCGAGTAGGGAATCTCGAAGCCCAGCATGCGGCCGCTGTCGATCAGGCGCTGGCTGTGCTCTTCGAGCTTGAAGACCCGGCCCTTGTAGGCGCGCTCGCCCTCGAACACGCAGCTCGCATAGTGCAGGCCGTGCGAAAGCACGTGCAGACGCGCCTCCTTCCACGGCACCAGGGCCCCGTCCATCCAGATCTGTCCATCGCGCGCGTCGAAGGGGATGAGCTCGCCCATGTGGGTGCCTCCGCGGAGAAGCGTATCGGCCTGAAGATTCGAGGCGTTACGGGATTGCGATGGCTATCATCGCCTTCCATATGTGTCAACGAACCGGACTCGGTTGGCAGGTGGGACATGGCGACGCTCAGTCCGCTTTTCTTGCGCGACGACGAGCTGGAGCAGGCGCTCCAGCTCTTCTGGCTGGCCGAGCGTGACCTGATGGAAGCGGGCACCCGTATCCTCGAGCGCCGGGATCTGGCGGTTCTCGACTATCTGATCCTGTTCTTTCTGATGCGGCGGCCCGACAGCACCCTGGCCGAGCTGTGCATCCTGACGGGCGCCAGCAAGCAGAGCCTGTCCCGTCATGTCGCCAAGCTGCGGGCCGGCGGCTATGTCTGTCCCGGTAGTGCGCGGGGCGATCGGCGGGCCAAGCCGCTGCGCCTGACCGAGCAGGGTCGGGAGGTACTGGCGCCGGCCATCGCCACCCAGAAGCGCTATCTGAGCCGGGTCTTCCGCGATCTCGGGGCGCCGGCGGTGGAGGGCTTTCTGCGGGTGCTGGCCGGGCTCGCCGAACAGCGCACCCGCCGCCTGCTGTCGGGTGGACGTGCGTGACTGCCGGACCCGGCGGGCGATGACCGAGGCCGCCCATATCCTGGTGGTCGACGACGATCAGCGCCTGCGCGAGCTGCTGCGACGCTATCTGATGCAGCACGGCTATGCGGTGAGCCTCGCCGGGGATGTCGCCGAGGCGCGCGGTCTCCTGGAATCCTTCGCCTACGATCTGCTGGTTCTCGACCTCATGCTGCCGGACGAGGACGGGCTGGTGCTGGCGGCGGAGCTGCGGCGCCGGAGCGATGTGCCGATCCTGCTGCTGACTGCCCGCGGCGAGCCCGAGGAGCGCATCGCCGGCCTCGAGGCGGGCGCCGACGACTATATCGTCAAGCCGTTCGAGCCGCGCGAACTGCTGCTGCGCATCGCCACCGTGCTGCGGCGGGCCGGGCGCCGGGGCGGTGGCATCGTCCGCTTCGGTCCCTTCCAGTTCGATCTCGACAGCCAGGAGCTGCAACGCGACGGCGAGCCGGTACGCCTGACCAGCGTCGAGGCCTCGCTGCTGGCCATTCTGGCGAGGGAGCCGGGGCGGCCGCTGGCGCGCAATGAGCTCGCCCGGCGCAGCCGCATCAGCGGCTCGGACCGCGCGGTGGACGTGCAGATGGCGCGGCTGCGGCGCAAGATCGAGGAGGATCCGCGCGCCCCCCGCTATCTGGTGACCATGCGCGGCGAGGGATATGCGCTGCGGACGGAGCCATGAGCCACGAGCTCAACCGGTTCTCGAAGTTCCTCAACCGGACGATCGTACCGCGCTCGCTGTTCCTGCGCTCGATGCTGATCATCGTCCTGCCGCTGGTCATCCTTCAGGTGGTGCTCACCGTCATCTTCTACAACCGGCACTGGGACACGGTCACCCGCTGGCTGGCCGCCGGCGTGGCCGGAGATGTGGCGCTGACCATCGAACTGTTCGAGCAGGCGCAGGGACCCGAGGCCCGTGCCGCCATCCTCGATCGGGTGCGCAAGCACACCGATCTCTCCATTTCCTTCGAGCCCGGCGGTGATCTCGAGGCGGCCGCCGCCAGCATCGGCATCGACACCGGCCGTGGGCTGCTGGCCCATATCGAC
>CAYYZI010000109.1:0-7701 GCA_964475675.1 uncultured Geminicoccaceae bacterium | reverse complement strand
AGCGCCTGATGGAAGGCGGCGAGCACATGGGTGGGCGGGGTGAAGCGCCACTGCCCGTTCTTCTCCATGGCCAGGTACTGGTCGTGGAGATCGAGGGCCAGCGACGGGCAGTTGCCGGCGGCGGCCAGCAGCGCCTCCCGCTCGACAATGGCAAAGGCCACCCCGGGCACGCCTTCGAGGCATTTGTTGGCCGAGGCGGCGACCGCCTCGAAGCGGATCTCGCGGGCGTCGAGAGGCAACGCGCCGAAGGCGCTCATGGCGTCGATCAGCAGCCGCCGGCCGTGGCGGGCGGTGACCTCGGCGATCTCATGCAGCGGGTTGAGGATGCCCGAGGTGGTCTCGCAATGGACCACCGCCACATGGGTGATGGCCGGATCCTCGGCCAGCGCCCGATCCAGCGCTCCGGGATCGTTGGGCAGGTCTTCGGGAGTGCGCAGCGCCCGGGCCTCGCGGCCATGGTACTGCGCGATCTTCAGCATGCGTTCGCCATAGGCGCCGTTGACCAGCACCAGCAGCCGGCCGTCGCGCGGCACCAGGGTGCCGAGCATGGCCTCGACCACGAAGGTACCGCTGCCCTGGAGCGGCACCGTCACATGGCTGGCCTCGGCGCCGGCCAGCACTGTCAGCCGCTGCCGCACGGCGGCGTTGAGGGCGATAAAATCATGGTCCCGCGAGCCCCAGTCGCGGAGCATCGCTTCCTTGACGCTGCGCGAGGTGGTCAGCGGGCCGGGCGTCAGCAGCAGAGGCGGATCGGGTGGCGCGGACGGCATGGCGGATGGGTCCTCCGAGACTCGCTGGCCTCTTGCGCCTCGTTTCGCCATACGTCAAATCTATAAATCTGATCATTCCATCAGGAGAAGTGATGCATTTCGAACATCTGCTGACATTGCGCGCGGTCGTCGAGGAAGGCGGCGTGACCCGTGCCGCGGAGCGCCTCGGTCTCACCCAGCCGGCGGTTACCGCCCGCATGCGCGGCCTCGAGGCGGCGCTGGGGCGCGCGCTGTTCCGGCGTCAGGGCAATCGCCTGGCCCTGACCGAGGCCGGTGCCGAACTGTTCGAGCAATGCCGCGGGTTGCTGGCGCTGTGGGACGATCTGGCGGCGCGCCTCGAGGAGAGCGGCCGGCTGGCCCGCGGCCGGCTGCGGCTCGGGGCCGACGGGCCGTTCGGGGTGATGGAGCTGGTGCGCCGCTTTCGCGCGGCATATCCCGGGGTGGTGGTGCGGCTGGAGATCGGCAACGCCGCCCATGTGGTGGAACAGCTCGCCCGGGGCGTGACCGATGCGGCGGTGGTGACCCTCGAACAGCCTCCCGAGCCGCGCTGGCACGGCCTCCATCTGGGCGACGAGCATCTCGCGGCCCTGCTGCCGGCGGAGCATCCGCTGGCGGCCCGCGAGCGGCTGGAGCTGGCCGAGCTCGCCGGCGAGCGGCTGGTGTTCCGGGAACCGGGCTCGGCCACCCGCACGCTCCTCGAGGAGGCGCTGGCCCGGGCCGGGCTGGAGCCCCGGATCGCGCTGGAGCTGGGCTCGCGCGAGGCGGTGCGCGAGGCGGTGGCGGCGGGGCTCGGGGTGAGTGCGGTGCTGGCCGGCGAGCAGCCGCCCGATCCGCGCCTGCGCCTCGTGCCCCTGGCCGCCCCGGCGGCGCGGCTCGGGCGCTGGCTGCTGTGTCTCGCCGGGCGCCGCCGGCTGCGCCTCAATGAAGCGCTTTTTGCGCTGGCGCGGGGGCTCGCGGCTGGGCCGCCGGATCGAAGGCCAGGCGCACCCTGAGGCCGGGCGCGTTGTCGAGCATCTCGAGCTCGGCATCGTGAAGGCGGGCCACCGCATCCACGAGTGCCAGCCCGAGCCCGTTACCCGGCGCCGAGCGCTCGGGCTGGAGCCGCACGAAGCGCTCGAGGGCGTGGCGGCGCTGTTCCTCGGGAATGCCCGGACCGTTGTCGGCCACCTCGACGAGTGGCCGCGGCCGGCCGCGCACGCGGATCGTCACCTCGCCGCCGGGCTCGGTGTATTTCACCGCATTGTCGACGAGATTGGCCAGAGCCTGGGCGAGGAGCTGGGGATGGCCGTAGACGGTGGTACCCTCCTCCGAATCGAGCCGCAGGGTGATGCCCCGTTCCTCGGCCAGCGGCTCGTAGAGATCGAACACCTCGGCGGCGATCTCGCAGAGATCGACCGGCTCCCATTCCGAGCGCAGGGCGCCGCTTTCCGCCCGGGCGATGGCCAGGAGCGCGTTGAAGGTGGCGATCAGCTGATCGGCCTCGCGCATGGTCTCCTCCAGCAGTGCCCGGGCTTCGGCGGGATCCAGCTCGCCCAGCAGCGCCACATCGATGCGCGAGCGCAGCCGGGTCAGCGGTGTGCGCAGATCGTGGGCGATGTTGTCGGTGACCTCGCGCATCGCCGCCACCAGGGCCTCGATGCGGTCGAGCATGGCGTTGAGGTTGCGGGCCAGCTCGTCGAATTCGTCCTCGGTGCCCTCGAGCCGGATGCGCCGCGACAGATCGCCGGCCATGATGAACTTGGTGGCCCGGTTGATGCCCTCGAGCCGGGCCAGGGTCCAGCGGCTGAGGGCGAAGCCGCCGAGCACGCCGACCACCACCATCAGCCCGCCGCCCAGGGTCATGGCGTTGAGCAGCAGCTTCTGGGTGGCGATGCGGTCCTCGACATCGCGCCCCACCAAGAGCCGCCAGCGGCCGGCGACGATGAAGCGCTTGCCCAGCGCCTGACGATGCTCGATCTCGCCGTTGGGGCGGGGCCGCTCGAAGGTGAAGCGCAACAGCCCGTTCTCGTCGACCTCGCCCTCCGGCCAGCCCTCGATGTTGCCGGCCACCCGGCCGCCCCAGCGGTCGACCAGCAGATAGATGCTGGCACGGTTGCGCTCGGCCTCGGCGCGCTGGCGGATGACCCGCTCCAGCCCGGCCAGCCCGCCCAGCGCGTACTGTTCCCGCAGGCCCTGGATCTCGGCTTCCACGGTCTCCCGGGTCTGCTGTTCCATGAAGGTGATGCTGGCCTCGTAGACGAAGGCGAACAGGGCCATCGCCGACAGGCTGAACACCCCGAGATAGGCCAGGGTCAGGCGGAAGGTCGCGGATTTGAGAAGTCTAGTCAGCAGCACGCAACGTGTACCCCGCACCACGCACGGTGTGGATCAGAGGGGCATCGAAATCGCGGTCGATCTTCTGCCGCAGGCGGCTGATGTGGACGTCGATGACGTTGGTCTGGGGGTCGAACCGGTAGTCCCAGACCTTCTCCAGCAGCATGGTCCGGGTCATCACCTGCTCGGCATGGCGCATCAGCACCTCGAGCAGCTTGAATTCGCGCGGCTGGAGATCGATCACCCGGCCCGAACGCTCGACCCGCCGGGTCAGCAGATCCATCGACAGATCGCGGTAGCGCAGCACCGTCTCGCGGGCCTCGGCCGAGGGCGCCACCTGACGCCGCACCAGCGCCTCAAGGCGGGCCAGCAGTTCGGTGAAGGCATAGGGCTTGGCCAGATAGTCGTCGCCGCCGGCCCTGAGCCCCTTGACCCGGTCATCGACCTCGCCGAGGGCGGAGAGGAACAGTACGGGCGTGGTGTTGCCGGTGGCCCTGAGGGTCTTGACCAGGGCCAGCCCGTCGAGCCCGGGCAGCATGCGGTCGACCACCAGCACATCGTATTCGTTGCCGGCCGCCATCATCAGCCCGTCGCGCCCGTCATGGGCGAGATCGACGACATGGCCGCTCTCGCGCAGGCCCTTGGCCATGAACGCGGCGGCATCGCGATCGTCTTCGATGACCAGTATGCGCATGGCCGCAATATGTAGGGTGGAGAAGCGCGAAACAACAGGGGGCGGATGCCCGGAGACATCCGCCCCCCGACCGGGAAAACTCAGGAGATGGCGAAGGGTACCGCCACGAAGCGGGCCTGGCCGCGGCGCAGGATCTTGAGCAGCACCGCCTTCTTGCCCTTGCCGTAGGCCTCCTTGACGGCGGCCGCGACATCCGCCGGGCTCTCCACCTTGCGGCCGCCGATGGCGGTGATCACATCGCCCGGCTCGAGCCCCTTGGCGGCCGCCGGCCCGTCCGGCTGCACCCGGGTCACCAGCGCCCCCTGCTCGCCTTCGAGGCCGAGCTGCTGGCGGGTTTCCTCGTCCAGCGGCGCCAGCGCCAGACCGAGCCTGGGCTGGGCGTTCTCCTCGTGCCGCGGCTCGGCCCGGGCCATGGTGGTATCCGGCATCTGACCGAGCACCGCGGTCAGGGTCTGCTCGCTGCCCTTGCGCAGCACGCGCACGGTGGCGGCCTTGCCCGGTCCGGCCTCGGCCACCGCCCGGGTGAGGTCGCGCAGCTTGGTGATCTTCTTGCCGTTGAACTCGAGGATCACGTCACCGGGGGCGAGCCCGGCGGCGGCCGCAGGGCTGCCCTCGTCGACCGAACTCACCAGCGCCCCTTCGGGCTGCGCGAGCCCCAGCGCCGCGGCGATGTCCTCGTCGACCGGCTGGATCCGCACCCCGAGCCAGCCCCGCTCGACCTTGCCGTCATCCATCAGGTCGGCGATCACCTCCTTGGCGAGATTGGCGGAGATGGCGAAGGCGATGCCGACATTGCCGCCGCTCGGCGAGAAGATCAGGGTGTTGACGCCGATCACCTCGCCATCGAGGTTGAAGGTCGGCCCGCCCGAATTGCCGCGGTTGATCGGCGCGTCCACCTGCAGGAAGTCGTCATAGGGACCGGCGCCCACTTCCCGGCCCTTGGCCGAGATGATACCGGCGGTGACGCTGCCGCCGAGGCCGAACGGGTTGCCCACGGCGATCACCTTGTCGCCCACCTGGACCTCGGTGCTGTCGCCGAAGCGCACGAAGGGGAAGGGGCCGTCGGCCTCGATCTTGAGCAGGGCCAGATCGGTCTTCTCGTCGAGACCCACCAGTTCGGCCTCGTATTCCTTGCCGTCGCTGGTGGTCACGGTGATGCTGCTGGCTTCCTTGGCGACATGGGCGTTGGTCACCACATGGCCGGCCTCGTCGATGATGAAGCCCGAGCCCACCGCGGCCTGGGGTCGGCCGCGCCGTTCCGGCATGGGCGGCGCATCGGGACCGAAGAAGCGCTTCATGAACTCGTCCATCTGCGGCTGCGAGGAATGCCCTTCGCCGGCCGTCAGTACCCGACGCACCACCTTCACATTGACCACCGCCGGCACCACCGCCTGCACCAGTGGCGCGTAGGAGCGGGTGAAGTCGGTATTGTCGCGCACCGTGCGGAGCTGGTCGTCGACCGGGTTGGCGCGGGCCGGGCCCGGTCCGCCGGCGACGGCGAGGGCGGCGAGGGCGACGAGGGCGAGGGCGGTAGCCGACCGGAATCGGACGCGATGAAGGCGACGGGTCTTGAACATGCTGTTTCCTTCGCGATGGTTCGATGACCACAGGGTCGGGTTCGGGGCGGAACCGGACGTCCGGATCGCCATGTAGGCGCAGCGTGTGGCGAGGCGTTTGCGCTCGCATGAAATCTCCGTCATGCAGGGATTCGCAGTTTCCACCGAGCCCGGACCGACCATGCGCATCGCCCTGTGGCAGCCGCCCGCACCTTTCACCGACCGCGAGTCCCTGCTGAGCGGCATCGATCGCCTCCTGGCCCGTGCCGCGGCCGCCGACTGCCGCCTGCTGCTGGCGCCCGAGCGGCTGCTGGCGGGGCCGGAGGGCGCCTCGCCGGAGGCCGTCGCCGAGCCCTCCGACGGCCCGCTGGCACGGGCGCTCGCGGCCCGCTGCCGGGAGCATCGGATCGGCCTCGCCCTGGGCTATCTGGAACGCTTCGCCGGACGCCTCTTCAGCAGCCTGATGGTCTTCTCGCCGGCCGGTCTGGCCCTCGGCAACTATCGTCGCACCCATCTGCGGGAGGGCGAGGAGAGGGCACTGACCGCCGGCAACTGGCTGACCCTGGTGCCGTTCGAGGGGCGGCGGCTGGGGCTGCTGGCGGGAGCCGATCTGGAGCTTCCCGAGCCGGCCCGCGCGCTGGCCCTGGCCGGTGCCGAGGCTCTGCTGACGGTGGCGGATGCGGCAGTGGCCGAGCCGGCCATGCTGCGCAGTCTGCTGGCCAGCCGCGCCTTCGAGAACCGGCTGCCGGTGGTCCACGCCGGCTATGCGCCGCCCGGCGGCTCCGGGGTGGCGGCCTTCACCGCTGCCGGCATGGCCGCGGAGGTCGCGATCTGCGGTCCCCTGCAGATCGTCGCGCTCGATCGGGGGGCGGGGCCGGCCGGCGGCCCGCGGCGTCGCCCCGAGCTCTACGCCGGGCTGACGGAGATTGACGCCTGACGGCCATGCCGGCACTGTCGACCGGTGCCGGAAGTGGAGGCAGGCAAGGCGGGAGAGGCAGCAATGCGCACGATCCTGGCCCATCTGGAGATCAGCCCGTCGCTGGACTCGGTGCTGGAATGCGCCCGCCTCGTGGCCGAGCGGTTCGCCAGCTACATCGAGGGCTACCACATGCGTCCCGGCCAGCCCGACCTGATCGCCGCCGGCGCCGACGGTTTCGTCGCCGCCGCCCCCGATCTGGTGGCCGGGTTCGAGCGCGAGGCGCGGGAACGGGCCGAGCAGGCCCGCGCGCGTTTCGAGGCCTTCCGCCGGCACCACCGGCTGCCCCGGCCCGAGGAGGCGGAACCCGGCCGTCCATGCGCCGACTGGCGGGTGGAGACGGCCACCGGGCAGGGGGCGATCGGCAGCCACGGCCGGGTGTTCGATCTGATCGTCGTCGGCCGCCCGCTGCCCGATCAGGTGACACCCAGCATGGCCGCCCTGGAAGCGGCCCTGTTCGAGAGCGGTCGGCCGCTCCTGGTGGCCCCACCGACTCCTCCCGAAGCCCTCGGCGAGCGGGTGGTGGTGGCCTGGAACGGCAGTACCGAGACGGCGCGCACCGTGGCCTTCGCCATGCCCTTTCTGACGCGCGCGGCGTCGGTGGCGGTGCTGCAGGTCGAGGATGGCATGGTGCCCGGCCCGGAGGCCGAGGATCTGGCCGCCAACCTCCGGCGCCACGGCATCACCGTCGAGGTCCGCCATGCCCGCCGCGGCGGGCGCAGCGCGGGCGAGGCGATGCTGGAGGAAACCGCGGCCCTGGGCGGTGACCTGATGATCAAGGGCGCCTATACCCAGAGCCGCTTTCGCCAGATGATCTTCGGCGGCGCCACCAGCCACATCCTGGGCCATGCCGAACTGCCCGTGCTCATGGCCAACTGAGGAGCGGCAATGTCCATCGCCCTTCCCCTCCACGTGCTGGCGGTGATCATCTGGGTCGGCGGCATGGCCTTCGCCTATCTGATCGTGCGACCGGCGGCCGGCAGGCTCGATCCGCTCGACCGCATGCAGCTCTGGGTGCGCATCTTCGGCCGCTTCCTGCCGCTCGCCGGGATCATGATCCTGATCATCCTGGCGAGCGGCTACTGGATGGTGCTGGGGCCCTGGGGCGGAGCGCGGGGGCTGCCGCCCTATCTGCATCTGATGCAGGCGGTGGGCTGGGTGATGATCGCCGTCTACCTCTATGTGCTGCTGGTTCCCTGGCCCCATTTCCGGGGTGCGGTGGCCGAGGCCAACACCGCCGAAGCGGCCCGCCATCTGGCCAGCATCCGCCGCCTGGTCGGCGCCAACACCGCGCTCGGGCTGCTCAACGCGGCGATCGGCGCCGGCGGAAGATTCCTGGTGTTCTGAGCCGATGGCAGCGAGGTTCTGCCGCAGCCGACACAGCCGGCGACC
>CAYYZI010000108.1:0-7709 GCA_964475675.1 uncultured Geminicoccaceae bacterium | reverse complement strand
CCGGTGACGAAGATGAACTGCTCCGCCCCGGCGGCGGCGGCCTCTTCCACCGCATACTGGACCAGCGGGCGGTCGACCACCGGCAGCATTTCCTTGGGCAGGACCTTGGTCGCCGGCAGCATGCGCGTGCCGAGACCCGCTACCGGAAAGACGACCTTGCGAATGCCAGCCATGCGCTCATGCTTTCCCGATGGGGTACGGATTCCGGAACGGGCAGACACGCCCGGTCCGCAGACGGCGATGATAGGCCTCTAATAGCGGCGGCATGCTGGAGTTTTCAACCATATTGCGAGAGGCCCGGCATGCAGCCGGATATGCGAAGGCTGCCCGCCCGGCCGCATCGCCGCCTGTGGGGCAGTGCCTCCTCGGCCCGGCGGCCCATGCTGCCGATACCGCAGGCGAGCCCGTCGACCGGCCGCACGCCCGGGCCTCGCCGTCGGCGCCGGCACACCGATGCCGGCGCGCTCGGGACGGTTCCCGCGGGGGGCCAATTGGCCGCAGGCCCCGGCGCTTGGGCGGGAGATCGTTGCTGCCGTATAACAATATGCAATCGTTACAAAAACACGGCTGTCGTCGGGGAGGGGCCTCGGATGTGCGGATTGGCGGGGTTCGTGGACCACGGGGAAGGGCACGCGCCGGACGTGCTCCGGCGTCTCGCCTGGGCGATGGGCAGCACGCTGCGGCACCGCGGCCCGGATGGCGCCGGTGTCTGGACCGACCCCGATGTGCAGCTCGCGCTGGCCCACCAGCGCCTCGCGATCCTGGACCGCTCCCCCGCCGGTCACCAGCCCATGGTTTCCTCCTGCGGCCGCTGCGTGCTTGTCTACAATGGCGAGATCTACAATCACCTGGCGCTGCGTCGCGAACTCACGGCACGCAGCCGGCGGCTGCGCGGCCGTTCCGACACGGAAGTGCTGGTCGAGGCCTGCGCCGAATGGGGCGTGGAAGAGGCGCTCCACAGGATCGAGGGCATGTTCGCCCTGGCGCTGTGGGACCGGGGTTCGCGCAGCCTGACGCTCGCCCGCGATCGCATCGGCATCAAGCCGCTCTATTGGGCGCGGTTCGGCCGGTTGCTGCTGTTCGGCTCCGAACTGGCCGCACTGCGTGCCCATCCCGGCTGGCGGCCGGAAATCGATTCCGCGAGTCTCGCCGCCTTCACCCGCTGGGGTCACGTCCCCGCACCGTTCTCCATCTACAGGGGCGTGTTCAAACTTCTGCCCGGCCAATACCTGCGGCTCGAGGCGAACGGCGAGCTGCGCCTCGAAAGCTACTGGGATCCGGCACGATCCTTCGCGGCCGCACAGGAGGATCGACTGCGGATCGGCAAGGAGGAAGCGGCACGCGGGCTGCGCTCGCTGCTGACCGAGGCGGTCGGCCGCCGCATGGTGGCCGACGTGCCGGTGGGCGCCTTCCTTTCGGGCGGCCTCGATTCTTCTCTCGTGGTGGCGCTGATGCGCAGGGCGAATGCCGGCCCGGTCCGAACCTTCGGCGTCGGCTTCACGGAAAGACGCTACGACGAGTCCGCCGAAGCACGTGCCACGGCCCGCCATCTCGGCACGGATCACGCGGAAATCGTCATCTCGCCCGCCGATGTCCGCCGGCTCGCCGAACGCTCGGCCGAAGCCGCCGACGAGCCTCTCGCCGTCCGCTCGCAGATGCCCGCCCTGGCGGTGGCCGAACTGGCGCGCCGCGAAGTCACCGTGGTGCTGTCGGGAGACGGCGGCGACGAGCTGTTCGGCGGCTATCCCGGCTATTTCCTGGCAGACGCGCTGCAGCGGGCAGCCGCTTCGCTCCCTCCGCCGCTGCGCAAGGCGGGCGCCTCTGCGGTGCGTGCCCTGGTTGCCACAGTGTCGCTCGCCCAGCGGACGCTGCCGCGCAGCCGGCGTCCGGCCCTTCCCGTGGCGCAGCTCCATCGCCTCGCCGCCGCTCTGGGCGCGGGCGGGCTGCCCGAGCTCTATGCCGAGCTCTACAGTGCCGCCGGTCGTCGTCTGCCGCTGATGCGCGTGGAAGGTGAGCATCCGATGCTCTGGCAGTGCCCGCCCCACCGCGATCTCGCCGGCGATCCGATCACCCGCATGGGGTACTTCGCGCTGCTCGGCACGCTCGTCGACCGCACGCTCGCCAAGCTCGACCGCACGACGATGGCCTTCGGGCTCGAGGCGCGTGTCCCGTTTCTCGACCTGCGCGTGGTCGAATATGCCTGGCGCCTGCCCCCGGCCCTCAAGAGGCGCGATCGCGCGGGTGTGAAGCCGCTCCTGCGGAGCATTCTGCGCGACGAGCTGCCCGCCGAGCTCGTCGACCGCCCCAAGAGGGGTTTCTCGAGCCCGCTCCCCGTCTGGCTTCGCGGACCGCTCAGGCCGTGGGTCGAGGAGCTGCTCGGCGAGGCCCGCCTGCGGCGTCAGGGCATCTTCGATCCGGTCGTCGTTCGCAGGCGCTGGCAGCGGCATCTGGCGGGTCTCGACAACGACTGGCAGTTTCTCTGGAGCCTGCTCGTCTTCCAGCACTGGCAGGAACGCTGGATGAGCGGCGCGGCTGGCGTCTCCGGCGACAGTGCGGCCGGTGACGTTGCTGCGCCGGCGGTCGAGAGGGCCCGGGCCTGAGCCGTGAGGAGGGCCGGCGGTGCCGCGCTTTCAGCGCCGCTTGCGCAGAAGAGTCTCCTTGGCCCGGTTGATCTGGGTGGCGAGATAGTTCGAGCCGCCGTGATCGGGATGCAGCTTGGCCATCAGCCGCCGGTGCGCAGCCTTGATCTCCTCGGCGCTGGCACCCTCGCGCAGACCGAGAACGGCCAGTGCGGTGCGCTCGTCCATCACCGCCTCGCCGGCACCCGGCGGTGGCCGCTGCGCACCGCTCTCTTCCTCGAAGCGGCCCGCCCGCCAGGTCGGATCGCGGCGGTCGAGGTAGGCTTCGAGGAGTTTCGCACTGTCGGGATCCTCGCGCAGGAACTCGGCCAAGAGCTCCTGCAGCTCCGCCAGGCCGAGACTGTCGAGGCGGCGGCCCTTGAAGGGCCCGCCCAGAACGGTGCCGTCGAGGCGCCCCGAGCGGCGGTTCAGCTCCATCCTGAGCAGCCGCGTGGTGACCTGCGAGACCTCGTCCTGCCCGCCGCCACCGGCGAAGGGGTCGGCACCGCGACGCGCCTTCATGAAGGAACGCACGGCCATCACCGTGGCCGCCAGGGTCACCAGGGCGAGGCCGAAACGTCCGGCATAGATGAGGCCGGTGCTGGCCAGTGCGCTGAAGACGAAAAGGAAGGTGCGGGCGGCCTGGGCCAGATCGGAGACCGGCGCGTTGATGAACCAGCGCAGCCCGATCACCAGCAGGATTGCGACGAAGGTAACGAAAAGGAGGGTGCTCATCCCTCACCGGATCTGCCGCGCGATCAGCCTGACGCTCTGGCCCGACCGATCGGCGAAGGATTCGAGTGCCCGCACGCCGCCCGCGGCATAGGTGGCGACGGCGGCGAGCAGTTCGCGCAGCTGGCCGGGGGCGGCGCTGTCGAAGCGGCAATGGGCCCCACCGGTCAGCCGGGCGATGTCGCGAAAGGCGCGGGTCGCCGCCGGATCGGACCCCTCCTGGAAAAGGAAACTGCGTACGCCGCGCAGCCCCAGCTCGCCGGCCAGCCGGCCGAGCTCGTCGATGTTCTCCTCGCAGCAGTCGCCGATGAAGACCAGGGCGTGTACCCGCTCCTTCTCGGTCTCCTTGAGGGCGTGGCGCAGCACCCGCCGGATCTGGGTCTGGCCGGCGCGACAGGAGACCCGGGTCATCAGATCGACCAGCGCCCGGGGCTCGGTCACCCAGCGGCTGGCCTTGCACTCGTCGAAGCCGCGATAGAACACGAGCTGGACCTCGAGTCCGCCGAGCTTGCCCGCCTCCAGGAACATCTCGCCGGTGACCCGCGCCGCCCGGTCCCAGGTGGGCTCGCGCGAGGCCGTGGCGTCCAGCGCGAAGATCAGGCGTCCATGGCCACCGCCGCGGCGCTCGGGAAGGCGCTTGACCTCCTCGAGGAAGCTCGAAAGGCTGTCGCCTGCCCGCTCGGTCAGACTCTTCTTGCTCATGCCTTCGAATCTGCTCCTGCCAGTGCCACTGTCCAGACCCCGCCGGTCTGCCGCGTCCGGTCGCGTATCCCGACGATAACCAGCCGGCCGGCCGCGCGCGGCGCGCTTCCGCTTGCCCAAACCATCTTCGCAGACTAGCTAGATTTCAGCCTGCAATCCACGAACAAGGGGGGATCCCACCATGCGCCGGATTTTCGGTTGGGTAGGGGCATTGGCCATCGCGGTCGGCCTCGCCGGTGTCGTGCCGGCGGCAGCCGGGGAACTGGGTACCTTGCGGCTGGGGGTGCTCAAGTTCGGCACCGTCAACTGGGAACTCGACGTGATCAAGGCCAACGGGCTGGACGCCGAGGAGGGCTTCAACCTCGAGGTCCAGGGCTATGGCGGTGGCGAGGCTACCAATGTGGCGCTGATGGGGGATGCGGTCGACGGTATCGTCGATGACTGGATCTGGGTCTCGCGCCAGCGCGCATCCGGCATCCCGCTGGTCTTCGCCGTGCCCTACTCGCATACCGTGGGTGCTCTCGTGGTGCATGGCGATTCGGGCATCGACAGCCTCGAGCAGCTGGGCGGCAAGAAGATCGGCATCGCCGGCGGTCCCTTCGACAAGAGCTGGCTGCTGATCCAGGCGGTGGCCAAGCGGCGCCACGGCATCGTCCTTTCCGAGGTGGCCGAACTCGCATTCGGCGCGCCGCCGCTGCTCAATCAGAAGTTCCTTTCCGGCGAGCTCGACGCGGTGGTCAACTACTGGCATTTCGTCGCCCGTCTCGAGGCCGCGGGCCACAAGCGCCTGCTCAACGTCTCCGACGCCCAGGCCGAACTCGGCGTGCCGCCGACCGTGCCGCAGCTCGGCTACGTGTTCAAGGAGAGCTTCGTCGAGGCCCATCCCGAGCTGGTCAAGGCGTTCGCGCGGGCCTCCCGCAACGCCAAGCGGATCCTCAAGGAGAGCGATGCCGAGTGGGAGCGCATCCGGCCGCTGACCAAGGCCAAGAACGATGCCGAGCTCGAGACCCTCAAGCGACGCTTCCGCGAGGGCATCGTCGAAAGCTGGGGGGACGAGGAGCGATTGCTGGCGGCCAAGCTCTATGCCATTCTCGCCGAACTCGGCGGCGAGAAGCTCGTCGGCCCGTCCCGCGAGCTCGCTCCCGGCACCTTCTGGGATGGCGTGAAGTACTAGGGAATGGCCCGTTCGCTCACCGGAATCGGCATCGCACCCGGCACCGAGGCAGGCTTTTCTGCCGAGCGCAGCCGGCGCACGCTGATTCCGGTGCTGTCCATCCTGCTGCTGTTCGGCCTGTGGTACCTGGCCGCCCTGCTGGCGGCCGATCCCCAGCTCATGCCGGGGCCGGCGGCGGTGATCGGCCGGATGTTGCGCGAGGCCACCAGCGGCGAGCTGTTCTACCATCTCGGCACCACCCTGGCGCGGGTGGCGGCGAGCTTCGTCATCGCCATGCTGGTGGGCACCGCGCTCGGGCTGCTGATGGGCAGGCGGCGCCTGGCCGACGAGCTCGGCGGTCCGTGGCTGGTGTTCTTCCTCAACCTGCCGGCACTGGTCACCATCGTCCTCGCCTATATCTGGATCGGCCTCGTCGAGAGTGCGGCGATCCTGGCCGTCGCCCTCAACAAGATGCCCAACGTCACGGTGACCGTGCGCGAAGGCGCGAGGGCCCTCGATTCCGGCCTGTCGGAGATGGCGGCGGTATTCGAGGTGCCCTTCGGGCGGCGGTTGCGGCACATCCTGCTGCCGCAGCTCTACCCCTATATCGCGGCCGCCGCCCGTTCCGGCCTCGCCCTCATCTGGAAGATCGTGCTGGTGGTCGAACTTTTGGGCCGCTCCAACGGGGTCGGCTTCCAGATCGCGATCTTCTTCCAGTTCTTCGATGTCGCCGGCATCCTCGCCTATGCGCTGGCCTTCATCCTGGTCGTGCAGGCCATCGAATGGGGTCTCCTCCAGCCGCTCGAGCGACGACTGACGCAATGGCGGCGCTGACCGTCACCATCACCGGCAAGACCTTCCCCGCCGTCGGCGCGGCCGCCAGCAGGCATGTCCTGGACAGGCTGCACTTTTCCGTCGAGGCCGGCGAGACGGTGGTGCTGACGGGCCCCTCGGGCTGCGGCAAGACCACGCTCCTGAACATCATTGCCGGTCTCGATGCGCGCTTCGACGGGCGGATCGAGATGCCCGAGGAGACGCGCATCGGCTATGTCTTCCAGGAGCCACGGCTGCTGCCCTGGCGCACGGTCGAGGACAATCTGCGCCTGGTGCTGCGCGGCAGCGAGGCGGAGGTGGAGCGCCGGGTGCGCGAGGTGCTGGCCGAGGTCGGCCTCGCCGATGCGCATCATGTCTACGCCTCGCGCCTGTCTCTCGGGATGGCCCGGCGGGTGGCGATCGCCCGTGCCTTCGTGGTGCGGCCCACCCTGCTGCTGCTCGACGAGCCGTTCGTCTCCCTCGACGAGCCCACCGCCGCCCGCCTGCGGCGCCTGCTGCTCGAACTGCTGGCCGCGCACCGGGTGACCACCCTGTTCATCACCCACAATCTGCGCGAAGCCATCATGCTGGCGGACCGCCTCGTCTTTCTCTCCGAGTCGCCGGCCCGGATCGTCGCCGAGGTGCCGGTGCCGCTGGACCGGGCGGCGCGTGCCGATGAAGCCGCGATCGAGGATTTCCGGACCCGTCTGGGCGAGCTACCGGCCCTTCTCGATCGCGGCATGGCGGAGCCGACCCCCTGATGACGGCGGCCCTGGAGATCGACAATCTGTCCTTCGCCTACACCCGGCGCGGCCGGGCGCTGGACGGCGTCTCGATGGTCGTGCCGGAAGGCTCCTTCACCGCATTGCTGGGCCCCAACGGCGCCGGCAAGACCACCCTGATGGCGCTGGTGACCCGTCTGTTCGAGGCGCGCGAGGGCGCGGTCCGGGTCTGTGGGCTCGACCTGCGCCGCGCCAGCACGGCGGCACTGGCACGCATGGGGGTGGTGTTCCAGCGGCCGACCCTCGATGTCGATCTCTCGGTGACCCAGAACCTGCGTTACGCGGCGGCGCTGCACGGCATGGGCCGGGCCGAGACGCGGCGGCGCATGGAGGAGGTGCTGGAACGGCTGGAGATGACCGCTTTCCGCCGGCGCAAGGTGCGCACCCTGTCCGGCGGCGAACGGCGCCGGATCGAGCTGGCGCGCGCCCTCCTCCATGCGCCCCGGCTGCTGGTTCTGGACGAGCCGACGGTCGGCCTCGACATCGACAGCCGCCGGGCAATCGTCGAGCATGTCCACGAGCTCTGCCGCCGCGACCGGGTGGCGGTGCTCTGGACCACCCATCTGATCGACGAGATCACCGATGGCGACCGGGTGGTGGTGCTGCACCGCGGGCGGGTGCGCGCCCAGGGAAGCCTCGCCGAGGTGCTGGAGCAGACCGGCGCGGAACGTCTCGGCGACGCCTTCCGCATTCTCACCGAAGAGCAACGATGATCCGCTATCTCCGCTGTCTGGCCGGCATCCTCACCCGGGAGCTCCTGCGCTTCGTGCAGCAGCGCGGACGCTTCTTCGCGGCCCTGGTCCGCCCGCTCGTATGGCTGTTCATCTTCGCCGCCGGCTTCCGCTCGATCCTCGGCGTGTCGATCCAGCCCCCCTATGAGACCTACATCCTCTACGAGGTCTACATCAC
>CAYYZI010000107.1:0-7765 GCA_964475675.1 uncultured Geminicoccaceae bacterium | reverse complement strand
GTCCAGCCCGCCCCGCTTGTCGATGGTACGCATCGCGTTGGTGGTGATGCGCAGACGCACCGATTCGCCGAGCGTCTCGCTGAACAGGTGCCGCTGCTGCAGGTTCGGCAGGAAACGGCGCTTGGTCTTGTTGTTGGCGTGGCTCACATTGTTGCCGACGAGCACACCCTTGCCGCTCAGCGGGCAGCGTCGTGCCATGGCGAAACGTCCCGTTTGTGAAAAAGAAGAAGGCGCGCGAGGGCGCACCGGGCCGCGGATGCTTATCGCCACCGACATCCTGCGTCAAGACCGCCGGCTCGCCGGCAGCGGATGGCTGCCCGAAAAACCGGCAGGCTGCACGGTTTTTGTGCAGCGCCCCGCGGCCACCGGGGGCGCGGGGCGTTTTCGCGGCGAGGATCCACCGGTTGGCACGATCCCTGCAGGAAGGAGAAGGCAAAGCGCCGGCGGTCGTTCCTGGCCGCCCCACCATGGAGAGTATGGCGGGATGAAGAAGATCGAGGCGGTCATCAAGCCTTTCAAGCTCGACGAGGTCAAGGAAGCCCTCCAGGAAATCGGCCTCAAGGGAATGACGGTGAGCGAGGTCAAGGGCTTCGGGCGGCAGAAGGGCCATACCGAGCTCTACCGCGGAGCCGAATATGTCGTCGACTTCCTGCCCAAGGTGAAGGTCGAGGTGGTGCTCGAGGACGAGCTTGTCGAAAAGGCGGTCGATGCTATCCAGAAGGCCGCCAAGACCGATCGCATCGGCGATGGCAAGATCTTCGTGATCCCGGTGGAGGATGCGGTCCGCATCCGCACCGGCGAGCGCGGCGTCGACGCGCTCTAGCCGGAGCCGGGGGACGCCCGGGGATCATCGATCGAGACCAACCAGAACCCGCCCGGCGGGACACCAGCGAGAGAGGAACCGGCATGACTTTGGGATGCAGCACACCGGCCGAGGTGATGAAGGCGATCCGGGACGAAGGGGTGGAGATCGTCGATCTGCGCTTCACCGACGTTCCCGGTACCTGGCAGCACACCTCCTTCCCCGCGGCCAGCTTCGACGAGGATGCCATCACCGAGGGCCTGGGCTTCGACGGCTCGTCGATCCGCGGCTTCAAGCAGATCCAGGAATCCGACATGCTGCTGATGCCGGATCCCACCAGCGCCTTCATCGATCCCTTCTTCGAGCATCGCACGATGGTGCTGATCTGCGACATCAAGGATCCGGTCACCAAGGAGTTCTACAGCCGCGATCCGCGCGGCATCGCCAAGAAGGCCGAGGCTTATCTGCGGAGCAGCGGGATCGGCGAGAAGGCCTTCTTCGGCCCCGAGGCGGAGTTCTTCGTGTTCAACGATGTCCGCTACGGACAGGAGACCAACTACGGCACCTACGAGGTCGATTCGGTCGAGGGCCACTGGAACTCGGCTGCCGACGAGGGGCCCAATCTCGGCTACAAGATCCGCGCCAAGGAAGGCTATTTCCCCTGCCCGCCCTCGGACACCCTGCAGGATCTCCGGAGCGAAATGGCGCTGGTGATGCAGCGTCTGGGCATCCATGTCGAATGCCACCATCACGAGGTGGCGACCGCCGGCCAGTGCGAGATCGACATGCGCTTCGATACGCTGCTGCGCATGGCCGACAGCCTCATGAAGTACAAATACGTGGTCAAGAACGTCGCCCGCCAGAACGGCATGACGGCCACCTTCATGCCCAAGCCGCTCTACGGCGACAACGGTTCGGGCATGCATGTCCACCAGTCGATCTGGGGTGCCGACCAGCCGCTGTTCGCCGATGAGGCCGGATATGCCGGGCTGTCGCAGATCGCCCGCTGGTACATCGGCGGCCTGCTCCGGCACGCGCCGGCGATCCTCGCCTTCGCCGCGCCGACCACCAATTCCTACCGGCGGCTGGTGCCGGGCTTCGAGGCCCCGGTCAATCTAGCCTGGTCGATGCGCAACCGTTCGGCCGCCTGCCGTATCCCGATGTATTCGGAAAGCCCCAAGGCCAAGCGGGTCGAGTTCCGCTGCCCGGATCCTTCCTGCAATCCCTATCTCGCCTTCTCGGCGATGCTGATGGCCGGCCTCGACGGCATCCGCAACAAGATCGATCCCGGCGATCCGGTCGACAAGAACATCTACGACCTGCCGCCCGAGGAGGCCGCCGAGATCAAGAAGGTGCCCGGCCAGCTTTCGGAGGCCATCGCCGCTCTGGAGGCGGATCACGAGTTCCTGCTCGAAGGCGATGTGTTCACCGCCGATTTCGTCGAGGCCTATATCGACTACAAGCGCTCCTCGGAGCTCGACCCCATCCGGCTGCGGCCGCATCCCTACGAATTCGTTCTCTACTACGACGTCTGACGAGCTCTCTCGGAGGGAACTGGGGCGGCTGCGGCCGCCCCTTTTTCTCGGTCGCGGGAGGCGCCGGGCTCAGTGGGAAGCCGGCCCCACCCCCAGACGGCGCATTTTCTCCCACAGGGTGGTCCGCGAGATGCCGAGCAGGCGCGCCGCCTCCAGGATGCGACCGCCGGTCTCGGTCAGGGCGCGCTCGATCTGCCGTCTCTCGGCAGCCGCCCGGGCCTCGCCGAGGGTCTGGAAGCGGCCGTCGCCGGGGTCCGGCGGACCCAGCGTCTCGGGAAACAGGTCCTCGGCCCGGAGCAGGGGCTGCTCGGCCAGGGCCACCGCCCGTTCGATCCGGTTGACCAGCTCCCGCACGTTGCCCGGCCAGGGCCAGGCGAGTGCCGCCTCCACCGCCGTCGCCGCCAGCCCGGTGACCGCTACCCCGAAACGCCCCGCGAACTCGCGGACATAGCGATCGAGCAGCGGCGGGATGTCCTCGGGACGCTCGCGCAATGGCGGCACGCGCACCGGCAGTACGTTGATGCGGTAGTAGAGATCGGCGCGAAAGCGGCCCGCCTCCACGTCCCGTTCGAGCTCGCGGTTGGTGGCACAGACCAGCCGTGCGGCAAAGGGCAGCGGCCGCTCACCACCGACCCGCTGGAAGCTGCGCTCCTGCACCAGCCGCAGCAGCTTGGCCTGAGCCGCCGGCGGCAGTTCGGCCACCTCGTCGAGGAACAGGCAGCCGCCCTCGGCGCGTTCGGCATGGCCGCAATGGCGGGCGAGCGCCCCGGTGAAGGCACCCCGCTCGTGACCGAACAGTTCGCTTTCCACCAGCTCGGCGGGAATCGCCGCGCAGTTGACGGCCACGAAGGGGGCATCGGCGCGCGGCGAGACGGCATGCAGGAAACGGGCGCAGATCTCCTTGCCGACGCCGCTTTCGCCGAGGAACAGCACATGGCTGTCGACCCTCGCCACCCTCCTGAGCAGGGCCTCGATGGCCCGCATCGCCGGCGAGCGACCGAGACTGCCCTCGCCGTGTGCCGCCTCGCTGCCGACCAGATCGCGGACCTTGGCGATCAGCGCCTCGGCGGCGAAGGGCTTGGTGATGTAGTCGACCGCCCCGGCGCGCACCAGCCGCACCGCCTGTTCGATATCGCCGAAGGCGGTGATGAACAGGAACGGAACCGGCCCCAGCAGCCGCGTACTGCGTCCGAACAGGGCCTCGCCGTCGAGATCGGGAAGGCGGATGTCGCAGACCACGAGCTGCGGCCGCTGGCGGGCGAATCCGGCCAGGGCCTCCTCGCCGCTGCGCCACCATTGGGTGGCGATGCCCTCGATGGCGAAGCGCTGGGCCAGGGAGGCGCCGATGATGGGATCGTCCTCGACCAGCGCCACGCTCTGCAGCTCCTCGGCCATCACGCCACCTCCGCTCCGACCGCGACCGGCGCCACCAGAAGAATCCGCGTTCCTCTCGTCTCGCCGTTTTCGACCTCGATCCTGCCCCCGATCCGCTGCCAAAGGGTGGCCGCCGTCCACAGCCCGAGGCCACGGCCGGGCGGCGTCTCGGGCGGCCCCGACCGCTCGAGAATGGCGGCCATCGCGGCGGGCATGCCGCCCCCCTGATCGGCGATCACGAAGCGGCAGATCCCGTCTTCCGCCGCCGCCTCGAAAGCCACGGTGCCGCCCACCGGAGAGGCCCCGCAGGCGTTCAGCAGCAGGTTCAGAAGGGCCTGGCGGACGGCGCCGCCATCGATGGGAAGGCTCGGCGGCAGCCGGTTGTCCCAGACGAGCTCGAGACGCTTGCGCGCCACCTCATGCTGCACCAGATAGCGCAGATCGTCGACCGCCCGCCGCGTGAGCCGCACCGCCTCGCGATCCTCCTTGTAGGCCACCAGCATCGCCCCCACCACGTTGCGAATGCCGAGCAGGCCGCGCTCCAGCAGCTCCACCGCATGGCGGCGCACGCCATCGTCCTCCCCGCGCCGCCGCAGGGTGTCGACCACCGTCAGCAGGCCGGTCAGCGGGTTGTTCACCTCGTGGGCCATGGCCGAGGCCAGACGCCCGAGCTGGGCGAGCCGGTCCTCCTCGACCAGGCGCTTCAGGATCGTCTCCCGCTCCCGCACCGCCCGGACCATCGCCCGGAACCGCCCGAACAGCTTGCGGAACTCCCGCGAGCCGTGCGGCACCTCCAGCAGCTCTCCCGGATCCTCGCCCTTTTCCAGACGCTCGGCCGCCGCCGCCAGGCGGCTCAGCGGCCCCAGCATGCGGCGCATCAGCGCATAGCCGACGCCGGCCATCACCAGGGTGAGGAAGCTGTTGCTCACCACCAGTGCCAGCATCGCCCGTCGCCGCTCGGCGAGCAGGGCGCGGATGTCGAGTTCCGCGAGCAGGGTGCCGAGCCGCTCGCCGCCACCCTCCAGCCGGTAGGTGGCCACCGCCCGCGCCTCGCCGGTATCGAACAGCATGCCGCCGGTCCGCAATGCGCTGAGCAGCAGCGGCTCGCCGAGACGTCGCAGGGTCGGGAAGCGCTCGGGATCGGAGGCCGCCAGCACCTCGCCGCCGGGCAGCAGGACGACCATGGCGACCACCGGCATGCCGCTGTCGAGAGCGGTCAGCCGGTCGAGGGCGTCGAAGGTCTCCCAGATGTCGCGACGTTCCACCGGAGCCGCCAGACTGGCCGCCAGGGTCTGCAGGGTGACGTCGGCCAGGCGCCGCAGATTGCGCTCCTGGATGTTGGCGAGGCTGGCGAGGACGATCCAGGAGGCGAGCAGGCCCAGCGCGGCCATCAGCACCGCCACCACCAGCGGCACCTTGACCGCCAGAGGCCAGTTGCGCGGCGCGACACCGGTGCCGATCATGAGGCCAGCGCGAGGATCCGCGCATTGGCGGCGATCGTGTCGTAGAGCGAGGGCGCGGCCTCGGCGAAACGGTCGAGGCGCAGCAGGGCCAGGATCTCGCGCCCCACGGGATCCTCCTCCATGCCCAGAAAGGCGGCGCGCAGCAGGCCCGCGGCCCGGCTGTCGGGACGGGCGGCGACGGGCGGGAAGCCGAACGGAACGGATCGTCGCAGCACCCGGCAACCGGCCACCAGATCGGGCTCCCGCTCGGCCAGCACCTCGAACACATAGCCATCCACACTGCCGCTGTCGGCGAGGCCGCGGGAGACGGCGCGCACCACGTTGCGATGGCCGTAGGTGAAGAAGACGTGGCGGAAAAAGGTTCCCGGGCGGCGGCCGTGGCGGATCAGCAGGGTGGCGGTGGCCAGATAGCCGGAGTTGCTGTCGGGATCGGAAAAGGCGTGAATGTCGCCGCGCAGCTCCTCCAGCCGGCTCGCCGGATGGTCGCGACGGACGATGATGTAGGAGCGATAGAGCGGCGCACCGCGCCACACCGGCACCACCACCAGATCCAGCCGGTCGCGATGCTGGACGTAGGGATAGCCGCAGATCCAGGCGGCATCGAGCTGCCCGGCCAGCAGCAGCACGGTGACCTCCTGGTAGCTGCGGCGCTTGACCAGCCGCACCGGACGCCCCGTGCTGCGTTCGAAATATTGTCGCATCAGCGCCAGCAGGCGCGCGTCATTGTCCAGAAAGACCGGCGTCAGGCCAAAGGAGAGACCGGGCTCGGCGGTTCCGGCCGCCGGCAGCAGCGAGGCAGCCGCCAGCATCGCCGCCGCCGAACGACGCGACAGACGCCTCCCGACCGCCGCGGATCCTTCCACCGTGTCCTCCCGCGTGACGCGCCCCGTTGGACCGGGCGCGCATCGGACAATATCCACCGCCACCGGCGGCGATGCAATCCCCTGCGGGGCGGTGGCCGGCTCGGCCCGGCGACGGGCCGGACCGAGCACTCGGGGCCAGCGGTTCAGACAGGTGACAATGCGGGAACTCAGAAGGTCAGCGTGACGTTGATGGTATCGGTGTAGGTGCCGGCCGGAACCGTCTGGCCGCGGGGGATGCGGCCGTAGACCGGCACGTTGGCGGTGGTGCGGCCGGTCATGTCGATGGTCCGCCCGCCCCCGTTGTCGCGGAACGGGTTGCCGAGATTCGGCCCCTTGAAGAGCTGATAGCGCAGAGTCGCGCCGCCCGGCCCGGTCAGGCGGCGCGCGGTGGGATCACCCGTCGCCCCGCCATCGAGCTCGACGACCACCGAATCCACGGTGCAGTTGCTCAGCACCAGGTTCGTGTTGGTCACCAGATCGGCGCCTTGGCCGCTCTGGTAGCTTCCGAAGTCGATCGAGGCGTCACCCACCTCGCAGCCGGTCAGGACCTCCACCTGGAGAGCCAGGCTGGCGGTCGCCGTGGCGGCCCGGCCGGAAGATGCCGTGGCCACCGTCGCCGCGGCCGTCACCGCCGCCAGCGCAAATCCTCGCCATGCTCGCATTGCTCGTCTCCACCTCGCATGATCTTCCGCCGGCGAGAGCCGCCCGAAGATCGGGACCTGACGGCAGGTGTAGCCCGAGCCCTGTTAAAGGATGGTAAAGACGCCTCCGGAACATACCGGAAGGCAGCGAGCGGCGGAAAACGAGGCTTGACAGGCGCGAAGGGACCGGCCCGTCACTCGTAGCCGAACAGGCGGGTGCGGTTCTGCTCGTAATAGCGGTCGGGCTCGTAGAGTTCGACCTCGAGGCCGAGATCGACCGCCGTGAGCTGGCCGATGGCGCTCTTGAGCTGATAGCTGGCCTGGACATGGCCCTGGGTGGCGCGCACCAGGCCGGTGCGCGAATCGAACAGTTCCTGCTCGGCATCGAGGACGTCGAGAACGGTGCGGGTGCCGACCAGATTTTCTTCCTGGACCCCGCGCAGGGCGATTTCGTTGGCCTTGACCTGGGACTTGAAGGCGCGGATCAGCTCCGCCGCCGCCAGCAGCCGTTCCCAGGCTTCGCCCACCTGCTTCTGCACCTGCCGGACCGCGGCATCGAGCTCGCGCTGGCGCTGCGTCACCGTCTGGCGGGCCTGGCGGACCCGCGCATAGACGGCACCGCCCTGATAGAGGGGGATCGAGACGTTGACGCCGATGCGCGCATCCCGCTGCCAGTCGACCAGGGCGGAAGGCTCCTCGGTGTAGCTGACCCGGCCCTGGAGATCGACCGTCGGCAGCAGCCCGGCGCGGGCCTCGAGGAACGCCTGGCGGGCGGCGGTGAGCCGGTAACGCGCGGCTTCGATCAGCGGATGCTTGTCCGACAGGGCATAGGCTTCCTCGAGGGTCGCCGGCAGTGCCTGGATCGCGGGCTCGGTGGTCAGTTCGCCGGCGTCCTGACCGACCACCCGCCGATACTCGGTGAGGGAACTGGCGAGATCGGCACGCGCCGATTCGACATCGGCCAGACCCCGGGCGTAGCGCGCCTCGGACTGGGCGACATCGGTGCGGGCCACTTCGCCCACCTCGAAGCGGTCCTTGGTGGCCGCCAGATGCTGCTTGAGGCGATCGGCGTTGTTGATGGCGATGC
>CAYYZI010000106.1:2710-7848 GCA_964475675.1 uncultured Geminicoccaceae bacterium | reverse complement strand
GGGGACGTTCATCGCCCCACTCCCGCACTGCTGCAAGGATCACGATCAGGACGACTCGCTTATTACGGGTTTTGTCGCCGCCTGACAATAACCAACGGTTGAGAGATCCTCGGCCGCACCGATCCCTCAGTCGAGGGCGTAGACCCGGAACTTCAGGTAGGCGGTCTCCGGCAGCGAGGGGTGCAGCGGGTGATCGGGCCCGGCGCCCGCCGCGTGGAGCTGGGTCGCACTTCTACCGGCGGCACGGATGCCGGCCACCAGTTCGCGGGTGAAGGCCTCCTCGGTGACATTGTGGGAGCAGGAGGAAACCGCCACGCAACCGCCTTCCTCGGCCACGCTCGCACAGAGCCGCGCCAGCTTGCGATAGGCGCGCAGGCCGACCGCCAGTTTCTTGCGGTTCTTGACGAAGGCCGGGGGGTCGGCGAGCACCAGGCCGAACCGCCGCCGGTCGGCGGTCAGCCGGTCGAGCATCGCGAACACTTCGCTCTTTTCGGTCAGAAAGCGGTCTTCGACCCCCTGCAGCGCGGCGTTTTCGCGGGCCAGTTCGAGCGCAGCCGCACTGCTGTCGACGGCCAGCACCGAGCGGGCACCGGCGGCCAGCGCATTGAGTCCGAAGCCGCCACCATAGCAGTAGAGATCGAGCACCTCCTGCTCGCGCGCGAGCATGCGCACGAAGCGGCGATTGAGCCGCTGGTCGTAATACCAGCCGGTCTTCTGGCCCCCCGAGAGATCGGCCAGGAAAGGCAGCCCGTTCTCCTCGATCCGCACCCGCTGCGGTACCTCGCCCTTGACGGTGCGGACCTCCCGCTCGAGGCCTTCGAGCGCCCGCATCGCCGAATCGTTGCGCAGCAGGATGGCCTGCGGTGCCAGCAGCCGGTCGAGCTCGGCGAGGATGGTGTCGGTGAAGCGATCCATGCCGACGGTGTTGATCTGCACCGCCAGCAGCTCGCCATAGCGGTCGACCACCACCCCGGGCAACCCGTCGCTCTCGGCGTGAGCCAGCCGGTAGAAGGGTTCCTCGAACATCCGCTCGCGCAGGCGCAACGCCCGCTCGAGGCGCAGGCGGAAGAAGGCCTCGTCGATCACCGCATCCTTGTTGCGGGTGAGCAGACGGGCGGCGATCAGGGAATGCGGGTTGAACTGGGCGACCCCGAAGATCCGGCCGCCGGGCACCATCACCCGGACCAGAGAACCGGGCGGCAGCGCCCGCGTCTTTTCGTCGAACAGGATCTCGTTGGAGAACAGCCAGGGATGGCCGGCGCGCAGGCGGCGGTCGCGGCCGTCGAGGACGCGGATGGTCGGATACCTCATGAAATGGCCTTTCGTCGAAATGGGGCGGGCGGAACATTCCCGACCGACCCGGCAGTTGCAAGAGGGCAGTGCCGTGCGGCGCCCGACCCGCCGCGCCGAGCCCCCGCCGGGCGGTACCGGGCCTGTATTATCCGGCTACTACCCGCGGGCGGGACCGGCGCAGTAAACCTTTGCCATGGTGGAACGCGATACGGGGGGAGGCTGTCATGGCCAAGGCCATCCACATGATGATCCGTGTGCTCGATCTCGACCGCTCCATCGCGTTCTATGAGCAGGCGTTCGGCCTGGGTGTCGCCGACCGCTTCGACTTCGACGACTTCACCCTGGTCTATCTCCGGAACGAGGAGGCCGATTTCGAGATCGAGCTGACCCTCAACAAGGGGCGTCGCGAACCTTACACCCACGGCGACGGTTACGGCCACGTCGCTTTCGCCGTCGACGATCTCGACGCCGAACACGCACGGTTCGCCGAGCTAGGGTTCGAGCCCGCCCCGATCAAGGAGTTCTTCCGCGAAGGCGCGCTCATGGCCCGCTTCTTCTTCGTCCAGGATCCCGATGGCTACAAGATCGAGGTCCTCCAGCGCCACGGCCGCTATCGCTGAAACCCGCCCGGTACCGGCCGCGGATCCCGGTGCCGGTGCCGTTCGGATCCGCCAACCATAAACAGGGAGTCAGGCTCATGCCCAAATACGTACTCGACAGACGACGCTTCCTGCGGCGAAGCGGGCAAGCGGTGCTCGCCGTCTCGGCGGCGGGCAAGGTGATGTTCTTCGATCCCGACCGCTCCTGGGCGATCACTCTGGATGCTTTCGACGAGAGTACTGCACGCACCCTCATGGCCATGACCCGGGCGCTCTACCCCCACCCGGCCCTCGGTGACGAGTATTATGCGGTAGTGGTCGAAGCGTTGGATGCCGAGGCCAAGAAGGACGAGGCCACCGCGAGCCTGATCCGGGAAGGGGTCGCAAAGCTCGATCAGGCCCTCGAGGTTCCCTTCACCGAGCTCTCCGAAGGAACGCGGACCGAAGTGCTGGCCGGCATGGAGGACGACCCCTTCTTCCAGAAGGTGCGCGGCTCGGTCGTCTATCATTTCTACAACAACAAGCTGGTCTGGCGGCACTTCGGATACGAGGGAAGCAGCTACGAATATGGCGGGTACTTGCGCCGCGGATTCCAGGATCTCGGATGGCTTCCCGATCCACCGCCCGATGTCAGCCCACCACCGTATCTGGGCTGAATCCGCAGCGGAGAAAGGGGAGAGAGGGAAATGGCCAAATTCGACTTCAACGACGACAGCGTGGTCGTCATCATCGGCAGCGGCGCCGGCGGCGGTACTCTGGCCAACGAGCTGTGCCAGAAGGGTGTCAACGTGGTGCTGCTGGAGGCCGGCAAGCGGCAATCCATCGAAACCTTCGTCAACGACGAATGGGCGAGCTTTTTCCAGCTCGCCTGGCTCGACAAGCGCACCACTTCGGGGAGCTGGCGGGTGGCACGGGACTTCCCCAACCTGCCGGCCTGGATCTGCAAGACCGTGGGCGGCACCACCACCCACTGGGCGGGGGCCAGCCTGCGCATCCAGGAACACGAGTTCAAGACGAAGAGCGTCTACGGCGAGGTGGCGGGAGCCAACCTGCTCGACTGGCCGCTCACCCTCGAGGAACTCGAGCCCTATTACGCCAAGGCCGAGGACAAGATGGGGGTGACCCGGACCAACGACATTCCGGGCCTGCCGGGCAACAACAACTTCAAGGTGTTCTACAACGGCGCCATTCGGGTCGGCTACAGCGGCTGCCATACCGGTCGCATGGCCATCAACAGCCGTCCCCGTGCCGGGCGCCAGTCCTGTCAGCAGATCGGCTTCTGCTTCCAGGGCTGTAAGGTGGGTGCCAAATGGTCGACCCTGTACACCGAGATTCCCGCCGCCGAAAAGACCGGGCGCCTCGATCTCCGTACCGAGTCCTTCGTGCTGCAGATCCAGCACGATGACAGCGGCAAGGTGACCGGCGTCCTTTATGCCGACAAGGAGGGCAACCAGCACGTCCAGAAGGCGCGCATCGTCTGCGTCGCCTGCAATTCCATCGAGAGTCCTCGGCTGCTGCTCAATTCCGCCTCGTCCAAGTATCCGGACGGGCTCGCCAACAGCTCCGGCCAGGTGGGCAAGAACTACATGCGCCACACCACGGGCTCGGTCTACGCGCTGTTCCCGGAGCCGGTGCGGATGTATCGCGGCACCACCATGGCCGGCATCATCACCGACGAATCGCGCAACGATCCTTCGCGCGGCTTCGTCGGCGGCTACGAGATGGAAACCATCTCTCTGGGGCTGCCCTTCATGGCCGCCTTCCTCGAGCCCGGGGCTTGGGGGCGCGACTTCACCCGCAAGCTCGACATGTACACCCACATGGCGGGCATGTGGATCGTCGGCGAGGACATGCCCCAGGAAGGCAACGCGGTGACCCTGCATCCGACCGAGAAGGACGATTTCGGGCTGCCGGTGCCGAACGTCCATGTCGATGACCATCCCAACGACATCGCCATGCGCGAGCATGCCTACCGGGCCGGGCGCGCGGTCTACGAGGCGGCCGGGGCGACCGAGGTGTTCGAGGTCCCGCCCTACCCCTCGACCCACAATCTCGGCACCAACCGGATGAGCGCCGATCCGCGCGACGGGGTGGTCAACAAGTGGGGCCAGACCCATGACATCAAGAACCTGTTCATCTCCGACGGCAGCCAGTTCACCACCGGTGCCGCGGAGAACCCGACCCTGACCATCGTCACCCTCGCCATCCGTCAGGCCGACTACATCGCCGACCAGATGGGCAAGGGCGAGATCTGAGCCGACCGCCAGTCGCCGGATCGGGGGGCGCTCACAACGGGCGCCCCCTGCGTTTCTGCCGCCTTGCCTGGAGCGACCGCCGCCGTCACCATGCCGGCCCGAGGAGGTGACGTCATGCGGATCGTGATCATCGGCGGCGGCGTGATGGGCAGTGCGCTGGCTTGGTGGCTGCTCCGGGATCCCACCTTCTCGGGCGAGCTGTTGGTGATCGAGCGCGATCCGAGCTACCGGCAGGCCTCCTCGGCGCTCTCGGCGAGTTCGATCCGCCAGCAGTTCAGCGTACCCGTCAACATCGCGATCAGCCGCTTCGGTTTCGATTTCCTGCGCCGGGCAGGCGCCCTGCTCGCCGTCGATGGCGAAGCACCGGCCCTCTCCCTCGTCGAGCGCGGCTATCTGATCCTCGCGGGCGCCCGCGGCGAGCCCGTGCTGCGGGCCAATCACGAGGTGCAGAGAGCCCATGGCGTCGAGGTGGCGCTGCTGGCACCGGACGAACTCCTCGCACGCTTTCCCTGGTTGTCGAAGGAGGGCGTGGCCCTTGCCTCGCTCGGGCTTTCGGGGGAAGGCTGGTTCGATGGCTGGGCCTTGCTGCAGGGCTTCCGCAGAGCCGCCATCGCCCTCGGTGCCCGCTATCTGCGCGACGAGGTGGTGGCCGGCGAGCGCCAAGGCAGTCGGGCTGTTGCGGTGCGCCTCGCCTCGGGCGAGCGCATCACCGGCGATGTCTTCGTCGACGCTGCCGGTCCCTGGGCCGGGCGGATCGCGGCGATGTTCGATCTGGCGCTGCCGGTCGAGGCCCGTCGGCGCTGTGTCTACATGTTCGAGACCCCTGAGCCGCCGGCGCAGGCCCCGCTGCTGGTGGACACTTCGGGTGTCTGGTGCCGTCCCGAGGGGCGGGGGTTCATCTGCGGGCGGCCACCCTCGCCCGAAGAAGATCTGCCGGATCTGCCGCTGGTCGCCGAAGACCGCTTCTTCGAGGAGGAGATCTGGCCCCATC
>CAYYZI010000106.1:0-2610 GCA_964475675.1 uncultured Geminicoccaceae bacterium | reverse complement strand
GATCTGCCGCTGGTCGCCGAAGACCGCTTCTTCGAGGAGGAGATCTGGCCCCATCTCGCGCACCGCGTGCCCGCCTTCGAGCGACTGCGGCTGCGCTCGAGCTGGGCCGGCTACTACGCCTGGAACCGTTTCGACCAGAACGCCCTTCTCGGTCCGCACCCCGAGGTCGACAATCTCCATTTCATGGCCGGTTTTTCCGGCCACGGCATCCAGCAGGCGCCGGCGATCGGCCGCGGCATCGCCGAGCGCATCCTCCATGGGCGCTATCTCGGCCTCGATCTCTCGCCCCTGGATATCGAACGGCTGGTCGCCGGCAGGCCGCTACGCGAACGGGCCGTGATCTGATACCGACCACTCGACGGAGGGAATCCCATGCGCCGTCACCCGATCTTCCTTCTCTTCGTCGCGCTCTTTCACGCCAGCGCAGCGCTCGCTGCCGCGGACCCGCTCGCCCTTCTCGAAGAGGCCGGCCGCCTGCTGCGCCAGGGAGATCCCGTCGCCGCCTTCGAAACGGCGCGACGCGCGACCATCGCCATCTCCCGGGCGATGCCGCTCATGGTCCGGCGTGCCGAGCTGGTGGCACGACCGGTCGAGGGGTACGGCATGTACGAGAAGCGGGCCGACCACCGCTTCCGCGGCGACGAACCGGTGCTGATCTACGCCGAACCCGCGGGCTACCGCATCGAGGGCGACGGTCCCTATCGCTGGGGGTTCGCCACCGATGTCGCCATCGCCACGCCCGAGGGCGAGATCCTGACCGGCAAATACGATTTCGGAAGCTGGACCTTCACCAGCCAGGAACCCAATCTCGAAACCTACCTGATGCTCACCCTCGAGTTCACCGGCCTGCCGGCGGGCTCCTATCAGGTCATCATCGACCTTCGGGACCGCTACGCCCAAGGCGCCACCGCCCGTTTCGCCCTGCCCATCGAGTTCGTCGAATGACCGTCACCGTCCGCCGGTGCGCGGATCGGATGGTGGGCTCCCGGCGGCGAACGGCGTCAATGCCCGGTGGTAGGCGGCAGTCACCGGAACCGGTATGCCGTGTTTCGCACCGAGGCGCAGGACCGCACCGGTGAGCCAGTCGAGCTCGAGCCGCTTTCCCGCCTCGAGGTCGTTGAGCAGCGAAGAACGCATCGCCCCCGGCAGCCCCTGCACGAAAGCGGCGATCCGCTCCGGCAGATCGGCCGGCAGCGGCACCCCGCTCGCCCGGCCCACCGCCGTCGCCTCCTCCAGCATGGCGCGGAGATCACGCCACAGCGCGGGATCCTCCCGCACCGGGCCGATCGGCTGCCGGCTGCGGGCGGTGGCCGCTGCGAAGGGCGTGAGAAAGACGAACTTTTCCCAGAGCTGCCGCTCGATGTCGGGCACGCAGGCGGCATCGATCCCGGCGAGCCGGCAGGCCTCCTCGAACGCCTCGAGCCGCGGCGAGAGCCGACCGTCGAGCTCGCCGAAAACGAGCTGCGCCATCGATCCGACGCGCTCCACCACGCCGGGGCGAACGAGCGATGCTCCGATCCTGGCGAGCCCGCCACAGAGATGGGCAGAATCGACCCGGCGGTGCAGGAGATCGACCGCCTCCACCCCGTTCTGCAGGGGGATGATCGCGCTGTCACCGTGCAGCAGGGGTTCGAGACCGGCCGCCACCGTCTCCAGATCGTACATCTTGACGGTCAGCAGCAGGATGTCGAAGCGCCCGGGGGCCTCGCCGGCGTCCAGCAGCCGCGGCGCTGTGACATGCGATTCGCCCTCGGGCGTCACCAGGGTCAGGCCGCGGCTTCGCATCGCCTCGGCCTGCGCACCCCGGGCCCGAAACCAGACCTCGGATCCGGCCGCCGCCAGACGCCCTCCGAAATAGCAGCCCACCGCCCCCGCACCGATCATCGCGATGCGCATCGCCTTCCTCCGCTGCCATCACGCGCCCGAGCAAGCCGCCGGTGGGGGCCGGCTGTCAATCCCCGCGCCGCGGCGGCGGGATGGCGTTCGGCTCAGGCAGCCTCCTCGAGCAGGCGCGCAAAGCGCAGCCGCGGCTTCGGGCCGAGCCTGCGTCGCAGGCTGGCGCAGGCGCGAAGGCGCCGCTCGGCATCGCGGCAGGCCTCGGGCGTGCCGGCACCGAAGGAGCTGGTGATCACCAGCTCGCGGAGCACCGTCAGCACGGCCACCGGCAGCCAGGCCTGCGCCGGACCACCCAAAGCGGTGGCCAACAGCGGCTCCACCTCGGCGTGCAGCGCGGCCGGCACCCAGGCGTAGAAATCGCCGCCGATCACGAACCCGCGCACCCCGTCGAGCGGGTCGTTGGCCTGCTCGAGCTCCCGCCACTCGCGGCCATCGGGATTGCGGAATACCGTCACCCGACGTCCGGGTGCCACCTCCAGCATGGTGCAAAAGGCCATCGCCGCCCTCCGGTAGCTGCATTTCGGCAACTACCGGCACGGTCTAGCGGCTCAGGGTTAATGCCGCGTTAACGCTGCGCTCAGCCGCGACCGCGGTAGGGCTGCACGCCGGGATCGGGCAGCCAGAGGCCGGCCGGCGGTTCGCCGGTCTGCCAGAAGACGTCGATGGGCATGCCGCCGCGCGGATACCAGTAGCCGCCGATGCGCAGCCATTGCG
>CAYYZI010000105.1:0-7855 GCA_964475675.1 uncultured Geminicoccaceae bacterium | reverse complement strand
AATTCCGCTCTGCAGGCCGTCTTCCCCCCGCGCCCGAGTTCAACCCCTGCCGACACCCCGCTGACGTCCAGACCCGCGGAGGCACCGATCCGCCGCTGGCTCTGATAGAGCAGGTCCTGGAACTCGGGCCGGCGGCGCTTGTAGCCGGTGGTGGTCATGTTGGCGATGTTGTTGGAAATGACCTCGACATGGAGCTGCTGGGCCATCATGCCCGTGGCAGCGACGCTCAATGCCCGCATGGGGATGTCTCTCCTTGTCTGATTGCGCTGGCTACCGGCGGCATCATGCGGCCTGACCGAGCACGCCCTGGACGGTGCGGCGTTCCAGCTCGTGATGGATGTCCAGCATTCTCTGGGTGGCCTCGAAGGCCCGCACGGTTTCCATCATGCGCGTGATCTCCAGCACCGGCTCGACGTTGGATTCCTCGATCACACCCTGCTCCAGCTGGGCATTCGCCACCGGCTGCGGCGGCTGCTTGGTGCGGTAGAGCCCGTCGCCGAGCCGCTCGAGCAGCTGCGGATTGGCGAAATCGACGACCTGGATGCGGGCGATCGGGCCATCGCGGCCCGAGATGGTGCCGTCGCCGGCCAGCGAGATCTCGCCGCTGCCGGCAGGAATGGTCACCGGGGTACCGTTCTCGTCCAGCAGCGGCAGCCCGCCGGCATTCACCAGCTGTCCGTCGGCCGAGAGCTTGAACTGGCCGGCCCGGGTGTAGGCCGGCCCGTTCTTGGTCTGCACCGTGAAATAACCGGGACCGGAAATGGCGAAGTCGAGCGGATTGCCGGTCGCCCGCAGGGCACCGTCGCGCAGATCGCGGACACGACCGACATCCTGGACGAATGCCAGGCGCTGCGCTCCTCCCGAAGGTTCCCAGACGGTCTCGAAGCGCAGTTCCTCGGCCTTGTAGGCGGTGGTGTCGACATTGGCGATGTTGCCGGCGATCACGTCCAGCCTGTTCTGGAGGGCGATCTGCCGGCTGAGCCCGATATAGGCGGTGGTGTCCATGCTTCCGGATTCCCGAACGCCGTGTGACGATGACGCTCACGGTCAAGCAAATCCCGGGCCAATCCGGCGCAACCGCCGCGACCGCCATTCTCCCGCACCTTTCCGGAAGCCGCTGCCGGAAGTTTTTGCCGCCCCGCAGACAATCTTGCCTTGGCAACCACCTGTTAACCATCGGGCCTTATAAGAAAAGCGGCAGATGCCGAGGAACAGAGGCGCGAGCAGCGGAGATCGACCATGGCCAAAGAGGTCACCGGCGAGGAGCAGGGCGGGCAGCAGGAAGAGGGTGCCAAGGGCGGCAAACTCAAGCTGATCATCATGGGCGTCGCGGCGCTGCTGCTGCTCGGCGGCGGTGGCGGGGCGGCGGCCTACTTTCTCGGCCTGTTCGGCGGCCCCGCCGAGGCCACGGCCGGCAATCCCCCGGAGGCCGGCCAGCAGGCGGCGACCGGGCATGGCGCGGCGCCCAAGGAGGGCGCCACCAAGGAAAAGGGGGGCGAGGCAGGCGCTCCGGCGGTGGCCGCCGTGTTCGTCGATCTGCCCGACATCCTCGTCAACCTGCAGTCGAGCGGAAAGCGCATGCGATTTCTCAAGCTGCGTGTCGCCCTCGAGGTCGCCGACGAACCCACCGCCGAGAGCATCCGTGCCCTGGCTCCTCGGGTGATGGACAGCTTCCAGCTCTATCTGCGGGCACTCACCGTCGAGGAGGTCAAGGGCGCCGTCGGCCTGCAGCGCCTCAAGGAAGAGATGCTGGCCCGGGTCAACCGGGCGATCAAGCCGCTCGAGGTCGACGACGTGCTGTTCAAGGAAATGCTGGTCCAGTGACCGGACCGGGACCAAGGCTGCGGCGCCGCCGCGGGATCACCACGGAGCATTGACGGCGATGGCCGATCCGCAGACGCCCGAACCCGAGGATCAGGAGGAACTGGCCGCCGACTGGGCGGCCATGGCCGGCGTCGAGGACGAGGGCGAGGCCGATCCGGGCGAGGCGCTGGCCGCCGACTGGGCCGAGGCGATGACCAAGGACGATCTGGCCGGTGCCGCGCCGGAACCCGCCAGCCCGCCGCCCGAGGCCGGTGGCCGCGTGCTCAGCCAGGACGAGATCGACTCGCTGCTCGGCCTCGATGGGGGCACCCAGGAGACCGCCCGCTCGGGCATCGATGCGCTGATCAATTCCAACGACATCACCTACGAGCGGCTGCCGATGCTCGAGGTGGTGTTCGACCGGCTCGAGCGGATCATGACCACGAGTGTGCGGAACTTCACTTCCGAGAATGTCGACATCAATCTCGAGAACATCACCGCCCAGCGGTTCGGCGACTATCTGAACTCGGTTCCGCTGCCGGCCATGATCACCGTGTTCAAGGCCATCGAGTGGGACAATTTCGGCCTGATCACCGCCGACAGCGCCCTCATCTACTCGATCGTCGACGTGCTTCTGGGTGGCCGGCGCGGCACTGCCCCCATGCGCATCGAGGGGCGCCCCTACACCACCATCGAGCAGCGGCTGGTCGAACGTCTGGTCCGCCTCATCCTCAGCGACCTGACCCAGGCCTTCGCGCCGATCGTGGAAGTGGACTTTCGCTTCGAACGGATGGAGACCAACCCGCGCTTCGCGGCGATCGCCCGGCCGGGCAATGCCTGCGTGGTGTTCCGCATGCGCATCGATCTCGACGACCGCGGTGGGACCGTCGAATTCCTGCTGCCCTACGCCACCCTCGAGCCGGCCCGCGATCTGCTGCTGCAGATGTTCATGGGCGAGAAGTTCGGGCGCGACTCCATCTGGGAGGGCCATCTGTCGCGCGAGATCTGGCAGACCAGTGTCGATCTCGAAGCGGTGCTGGACGAATACACGGTGATGCTGGAGGAGGTCATGCATCTCAAGGTCGGCGACGTGCTGCATCTCAACACCCGGCCCGAAAGCAGCATCATCCTTCGCTGCGGCAGCGTGCCCCTGCTGCGGGCCCGGGTCGGCAAGGTCCGCAACCGGCTTGCGGTACATGTGGAAGAACGCATCCGGACCGAGGAACGGGATGGCTGAACAGCTCACGCAGCTCGCATTGGCGCTGCTGCTCGGTCTCAATGCGGTGTGGTGCGTGCTGCTCCACCAGCGTCTGCGCCAATTGCGCAACGAAGGTGCCAGTCTCCGAACGTTCGCGGCGGAGATCGACGCCGTGGTCGAGCGCGCGGCCGAGACTCTGCGCGCCCTCAAGAGCGACTGCGCGGCGATCGAGAGCCGGCTGCGCCGCCACAGCGACAATGCCCGTCGACGCGGCGACGAGCTCAAGCGCGTCTGCGACCTCGCGGCGGCACTGGCCGCCAGGATCCAGGACGCTCCCGCGCGGCCGCAGCCGGCGAGCCGCGGCCCGCACCGTCCGGCAGCCGGGGCGGCGGGTGACGGCCGGGCGCGCCGCGAGCGGGAACGGCAGTCCCCGGTCTCCCTCGCCGACGACGCCGATCCCGGCGCGGCAGACGGCGGCGAAGACCGGGCCGAGCTGCTCCGCCTCCTGAGCCACCTGCGCTAGAGCGAAGGCGGAAATGCACGGGCTGGCGCCGGCGGTTTCGGGACGATCATGGCGATGGCTGCCCTCGCTGCCGATGATCACGGCATGCGCCTGCGGCCTCTTCCTGCTGGGCTGGGCGGCGAGCATGATGGGCGTGCCGCCACTCGCCGCGCTCGTCCGCCTCGGCACCGACGAGCTCGCCAGCGCCGCGTCGGCGCGGCCGTCCGCGAGCGGCGCGACCGAGGCAGCCGGCGCCGAACAGGCGGTGGTGCAGCCGACCGGCCCCACCGACCCGTTCACGGCCGCCGGCATCTACGGCATGGAACCGGCCGCCGGGCCGGGGGACTCCGCAGCGGGCGAACCGCATGTTGCGACCGAACCGGCCGGCTCGCCCGATGCCCTCCGGAGAGACCTGCCGAAGGAACTGGCCGATGTCGCCGCCCATCTGGCGGAAAAGGAAAAGCGGCTGGAAGCGCGACGCCGGGAACTGGATGTCGAGGAGGAAGTGCTCACCAAGCTGCGCGACGATCTCGACGGGCAGATCACGCGTCTCGAGGAGCTCAAGAAGGAGATCGCCGGCCTATTGGAGGAGGTGAGCGCCGACGAGCAGGCCCGCCTCGCCAAGCTGGTGTCCATCTACGAGGCGATGAAGCCCAAGCAGGCGGCAGCGATCTTCGATCGCCTGGACCTTCCGGTCCTGCTCAAGGTCGCGCGCCGCATGCGCGAAACCAAACTGGCACCGATCCTCGCAAGGATGGACCCGGCCCGTGCCCGGCAGGTGACCAGCGCGCTCTCCGCCGCCCCCGAGCTGCCGAAGATCGAGTGAGGGGTCGCAGGCAGCGGCCGTCGCACCGGGAAACGCGCCGGATGCCACCCGGTAGCGGGCGGCCACGGCTTTCACGGCCCCCCGGGCGGCGCCCCCGCCGGACGCCGGGCGCATCCCTCCCCGCGAAGCGCCGCGAGTCGCAGGCAGGTACCGGAAAAGGATCGTCTATGCGAGGAGGACCACGACTTCGCCCAGCCCTTCGATGGCGATCCGGGCATGCGCCGGACCGGCCAGCCACTGCACCGGGGTGATGGTGCCGAGGCTGACGAAACTGCCGGCCGCCAGACCGAGCCCGAGCGCGGCACGGCGGTTGGCGAGCCAGACCAGTGCCTCGAAGGGATGGCCCATCAGCGCGTCGCTGCGCGCCTCGGCCACCAGCACGCCGTCGATCCAGGTCCGTGCCTCGAGCGCCGCCAGATCGAGCTCCCGCCAGCCGGCTGCCGGCCGGCCGAGGACCGATGCGGCATTGAAGGCGTTATCGGCGATCACCGTTGCCGCACCTGCGCTTCGGTAATCCTCGTAGCGGTCGTCGACGATCTCGATCGCCGGGAAGACTTCGGCCACCGCTGCAGCCACCGCAGCCCGGTCGAACGGTGCATCGGCGGCCGGCAGGCCGCGGCCCAGCCGCACCGCGATCTCCGTCTCGATGCCGGGACGCAGGAACGTTCCGAAGGCATAGCTGCCGGGCGAAACCTGCACCGTTCCCTCGAACACTTCGTCCGCCACCGGCTGGCTCCAGCCCAGCATCGCCCGCATGGTCGAGGTGGTGCCGCCGATCTTGTGCCCGGCCACCGGACCGAGGCGTTTCGCGAGCTCGAGATTGGCCCGCTGCTGCACGGCGTAACCCGCTTCCTCGCTGTCGATGCCGGCGAGTTTCGCCAATCGCCGGCCGGCGAGGCGGCAGCGCACCACCTCCTCGGCCGCCCGCTCGATCTGCTGTGCGTCCATGGCCTCCCCCGTTTGACTTGGATGCGGCATCACCTCTAGCCTCCCCGCAGCCCGGGGAGAAGCATGTGATGGATGCCCTGCTGCAGGCGGTCGAGCAACGGCGCGAGGCGCTGGTGTCCTTCTGCCGCGATCTGGTGCGCATTCCGACCGTCAATCCGCCGGGCGCACATTACCGCGAATGCGCCGAACTGCTCGGCAACCGGCTGCAGCGGCTGGGCTTCGAGACGCTCTACCTGCGTGCCGAGGGTACACCGGGCGACAGCGATCGCTGGCCGCGCATCAATCTGGTCGCCCGTCGCGAAGGGGCGCGGCCGGGCCCCTGCGTCCATTTCAACGGCCATCTCGACGTGGTGCCGGCGGGAGAGGGCTGGAGCATCGATCCCTGGGCCGGCGAGCTGCGTGACGGCAAGCTCTACGGTCGCGGCAGCTGCGACATGAAGGGCGGCATCGCCGCGGCGGTGATCGCCGTCGAGGCGCTGCTCGAGGTCTGGCCCGACTTCCCCGGCGCGATCGAGATCTCCGGCACTGCCGACGAGGAATCGGGCGGCTTCGGCGGGGTCGCCTGGCTCGCCGGCAAAGGCTTCTTTTCGAAGCCGCGGGTCGACCATGTGATCATCCCCGAACCGCTCGACGTCGATCGCGTCTGCATCGGCCATCGCGGCCTGTGGTGGGCGGAGGTCGAAACCTTCGGGCGGATCGCGCATGGCTCGATGCCGTTCCTCGGCGATTGCGCCATCCGCCACATGGCGGCCTTTCTCGAGAGGCTGGAGACGGAGCTGATGCCGCGCCTGGCGGCCCGCCGGACGACGATGCCGGTAGTGCCCGAGCAGGCGCGGGCCTCGACCCTCAACCTCATCGCCATCCATGGCGGCCAGCCCGAAGGCCATCGCGGACTCCCCAGCTCCTGTGTCGCCGACAGCTGCCGGCTGGTCATCGACCGGCGGTACCTGATCGAGGAGGAGCCGACGGCGGTGGAGCGGGAGATCCGCGACATCCTCGAGCAGCTGGCCCGGGAACGGCCGGGTTTCGCTTACCGGATGCGGGAATTGCAGGCGGTGGAACCGGTGCTGGCCGATCCCGACCAGCCGGTGCCACGGGCGGTGGCCGCCGCCCTGCGCCGGGTACTGGGCCGCGAGCCCGCCTTCATCTGTTCGCCGGGGACCTACGACCAGAAACACATCCGCCGCATCGGCCGGCTCGAGGACTGCGTCGCCTACGGGCCGGGGATCCTCGATCTGGCCCACCAGCCCGACGAGTTCGTCGGTATCGAGGACATGGTGACCGCGGCCAAGGTGATGGGCCTCGCGGCGATGCGGCTCCTGGGCGGCCCGCCCGACCGAACCGGCCCGCGGCTCACAGGATGAAGCGCGAGAGATCGGCGCCGGCGACGAGATCGCCCACATGGCGGGCGACATACTCGCGATCGATCACCACTTCGCTGCCGGAACGGTCGGAGGCGGTGAAGCTGATCTCCTCCACCAGCTTCTCCATCACCGTCTGCAGTCGCCGCGCCCCGATGTTCTCGACCTTGGCATTGATGTCGAAGGCCAGCCGCGCGATCTCGTCGAGTGCCTCGTCGGTGAAGGTCAGATGCACCTCCTCGGTCGCCAGCAGCGCCACATACTGGCGCACCAGGCTCGCTTCCGGCTCCACCAGGATGCGCCGCAGATCGGACTGCCGCAGCGGGCTGAGTTCGACCCGGATCGGCAGCCGGCCCTGCAGCTCGGGCAGGAGATCCGAAGGCTTGGCCAGATGGAAGGCGCCGGAGGCGATGAACAGGATGTGGTCGGTCCTGACCGCGCCATGCTTGGTGGCCACGGTGGTGCCCTCGATCAGCGGCAAGAGGTCGCGCTGCACCCCTTCGCGGCTGACATCGGCGCCCATCCGCCCCTCGCGGGCGGTGATCTTGTCGATCTCGTCGAGAAACACGATGCCCTGCTGTTCGGTGGCCTCGATCGCCTCCCGGACCACCCGATCCTGATCGAGCAGCTTGTCGGCCTCCTCGGCGACCAGCACATCGTAGCTTTCGGCTACCTTCATCCGCCGCTTGCGCATGCGCTGGCCGAACGCCTTGCCGAAAATATCGCCGAGATTGATCATGCCCATCTGGGCCCCGGGCATGCCGGGGATGTCGAAGGTGGGCAGGCTGGCGCCACCGGTGTCGAGCACCTCGAGCTCGATCTCCTTGTCGGCCAGTACCCCGTCGCGCAGCATGCGGCGGAACTTCTCGCGGGTCTCGCGTCCCGCCTGCGGCCCCACCAGCGCATCGAGCACCCGCTCCTCGGCATTGCGCTCGGCCTGGGCCATCACGTCGCGCCGCAGCCGGTCCCGGGTCAGCTTGATGGCGATTTCCGTGAGATCGCGGACGATGCTCTCGACATCGCGACCGACATAGCCGACCTCGGTGAACTTGGTGGCCTCGACCTTGATGAACGGCGCCTGGGCGAGCCGCGCCAGACGGCGGGCGATCTCGGTCTTGCCGCATCCGGTGGGGCCGATCATCAGGATGGTCTTGGGCTGCACCGCCCCGCGCAGCGCCTCGTCGAGCTGCCGGTGCCGCCCCCCCCCCCCCCCCCCC
>CAYYZI010000104.1:0-7866 GCA_964475675.1 uncultured Geminicoccaceae bacterium | reverse complement strand
CGCAGCTTCCAGACATAGAGCCAGACCAGCACGGCGCAGAGAAGGGCGATGGGAAAGGCGAGATTGAGGGGCGAGCGGCCGATCGCGATGCCCAGCGGCTGCAGCAGCAGGTGGAGCTGGGGCAGCCAGACATTGTCGGCGAAGGTGACGGTTTCCGGGGCCGACTGGCCGGGTTTGATGATCACGTTGACCAGCAGATAGGTCATGATCGAGGCGGCCACGAAATTGAGCATGATGGTGGTGATCACCGTGTGGCTGCCGCGCCTGGCCTGCAGCCAGCCGGGAATGAAGCCCCAGATGCCGCCCAGCAGTGCCGCCCCGAGGATGGCGATGGGGATGGCCAGCAGCGGATGGAGATGGCCGAACCAGAGGGCGGCGAGGGCCACGCCGAGGCCGCCCAGCGCCGCCTGCCCCTCGCCACCGATGTTGAACAGGCCGGCGTGAAAGGCGATCGCCACGGCGAGCCCGGTGAAGATGAAATTGGTGGCGTAGAACAGGGTGTAGCCGACCGCCTCGCCGAAGCCGAAGGCGCCGTAGACCAGGAGCTTGACCGCCTCGAGCGGGTTCTCGCCGAGCAACACCACGACCAGGCCCGAGACCAGAAAGGCCAGCGACAGGTTGAGCAACGGCAGCAGCAGATATTCGGCCCAGAAAGGAAGCTGGCGACGGGCGGCCATCAACCGGCCTCCGCCCCGACGCCGGCCATCAGCAGCCCGAGACGGCGTTCCTCGGCCTCCCCGGCGGCCACCTCTCCCATGATGCGGCCGTCGAACATGACCAGGATGCGGTCGGCCAGCGACATCACCTCCTCGAGCTCCACCGAGACCAGCAGAATGGCCTTGCCGGCATCGCGCATGGCCACCAGCCGCTGGTGGATGAACTCGATGGCGCCGATATCGACCCCGCGGGTGGGCTGGCCCACCAGCAGCAGATCGGGGTCGTGCTCGAGCTCGCGGGCGAGCACCAGTTTCTGCTGGTTGCCGCCAGAGAAGTCGGCGGCGTGCAGGAAGGGATCGCGCGGCCGTACATCGTAGCGTTCCATCCAGTCGGCACAGGTGGCGATCATCCGGCGGCGGCGGAGAAAGCCGCGCCACACATAGTCCGGCTGAAGCTGGTAGCCGAGCACCGCGTTCTCCCAGGCGGCGAAGCTGCGCACCAGCCCCACCCGCACCCGGTCCTCCGGCACATGGCCGAGCCGCCGGGCACGCGCCCGGGCGGCGTTCTCCACCGGCCGCCCGCGCAGCAGGATCTCGCCGCGGGTGGCCCGGCGGATGCCGGCCAGCGCCTCCAGCAGTTCCGACTGGCCGTTGCCGGCGACCCCGGCGATGCCGACGATCTCCCCGGCGCGCACCGTGAAGCTCACATCACGCACCCGCGGCACGTCGAAATCGTCGCGCACCTCGAGACCGGAGACCTCGAGCACCGGCTCGCGCGGCCGCGCCGGCCCCTTCTCCACCCGCAAGAGCACCTTGCGGCCGACCATCAGCTCCGCCAGCTCCTCGGTCGAGGTCTCGGCGGTCCGCCGATGGGCCACCATGCGGCCGCCGCGCATGACGCTGACATGGTCGGTGACGGCCATGATCTCCCGGAGCTTGTGCGTGATCAGGATGACCGTGCGGCCCTGCTCACGGAGGTTTCTCAGGATGCGGAAGAGATGGTCCGCTTCCTGCGGCGTCAGCACGCCGGTGGGCTCGTCGAGCACCAGGATGTGGGCGCCCCGGAACAGCGCCTTGAGGATCTCGACGCGCTGCTGCACGCCTACCGGCAGATCCTTGACCACCGCATCCAGATCGACCTCGAGGCCGTAATCCCGCTCGATCGCCTCGATCTCCCGCCGGGCGCGGGCGGTGCCGGCCCGCAGCGTGAGCCCGCCCTCGGCGCCGAGCAGCAGGTTCTCCAGCACGGTGAAGGGCTCGACCAGCATGAAATGCTGGTGGACCATGCCGATCCCGGCGCGGATGGCATCCAGCGGCGAGCGGATCCGGCGTTCCGCACCATCGACCAGGATGCGACCCGAATCCGGCTGATAGAAGCCGTAGAGAATGTTCATCAGGGTCGACTTGCCGGCACCGTTCTCGCCGACGATGCCGTGAATGGTGCCGGCAGCGACCCCGAGATCGACATCGCGGTTGGCCTGCACGGGACCGAAGCTCTTGGAGATCCCGCGCAGCTCGACGGCGGGCGGCCCGTGGCCGCCCGACGCGCTGGCCACCGCCATGAACAGCGATCCGCTACTGCTTCATGGTCGAATAGTAGTCCTCGACGGCGAGCTTGCCCTCGACGATGAGGCTGCGCGCCGCTTCCAGCTGCTCCACCATGTCCGGTGTCAGCAGATCCTTGTTGCATTCGTCCATGGCATAGTCGACGCCCTGCTCCTTGAGCCCGAGGGCCTGGGTGCCGGCCTGCCAGGAGCCCTCGTAAGCCGACTTGAAGGCCTTGTAGACGGCGACGTCGACCCGCTTCAGCATCGAGGTCAGCACATGGCCCGGCTGGATGCAGTTCTGGTTGCTGTCGACGCCGATCGCGAGCTTGTCGCGATCGGCGGCCGCCTGCAGGACGCCGAGGCCGGTGCCGCCGGCGGCGGCGTAGACGACATCGGCACCGCGGTCGAACTGGCTGATGGCGAGCTCGGCGCCCTTGGCCGGATCGTTCCAGGCGGCCGGGGTGTTGCCGGTCATGTTGACGAACAGCTCGGCATCCGGATTGACGTATTTGATGCCCTGTTCGTAGCCGTAGGCGAAGTTGCGGATGAGCGGAATGTCCATGCCGCCGATGAAGCCCATCTTGCCGGTCTTGGAGGCCAGGGCGGCGGCCATGCCGACCAGGAACGAGCCCTCGTGCTCCTTGAACACCACCGACTGGATGTTGGGCTTGTCGACCACCGAATCGATGATCACGAACTTGGTGTCGGGATATTCGGCGGCCACCGATTCGAGCGGGGTGGCGAAGGCGAAGCCGACCGCCACCACCACATTGGCCCCCTTGCGGGCCATCCGCCGCAGGGCCTGGTCGCGCTGCGCCTCGTTGGTCACCTCGAATTCGAGATAGGAGATCCCGGTCTCCTTCTTGAAGCGCTCGGCACCGCGATAGGCGGCCTCGTTGAAGGATTTGTCGAACTTGCCGCCCATGTCGAAAATGATGGCCGGCTTGAACTCCTGCGCCTGCACGGGGCCGGCGAGCAGAAAGGCGCCTGCGAGCAGCGCGGCGGTGCGTTTCAGCATGATCCCTCCCGGAATGGTCGGTGGCGTACGTCTCCCCGGCCCCCACGGTACGGCTCCCGCGGCAAAATGCAAAGGCCGGGGGCGGCCCGGCCCGGCCTTTCCGGCGGGGCCGCGACGCCCTAAGTGTGGGGCGGCAGGCCGAGGCAGACACCAGCAGGGAGCGGGATCGCAGATGGCGCAGGCGCAGGAGACCGAAACCGGCAGCGGACGCAGGCTCGGCAGGCGCATTCTGGCGGTGCCGCTGATCCTCCTGCTGCTGGTCCTGCTCTATTACGGAATCGGCATGATCCTCGTCCACAAGATCGACGACGATCCCGATTTCGCGCAGACGGTGGAGGTGCCCGCCGGCGGCTCGGCGGCGGTCGCCCTGGCGGCGGCGCTGATCGATCGCGAGGTCAATCGCAATCGCTGGGTGGGCAACGATCCGATCTTCCTGCCGGGCGCCCTGCTCGACAACATGCCCGCCTACCAGTCGGGCATCATCTACGCCCTGTCGCGTTTTACGATCGAGCTCACCGACGAGCTGGCGCGGGTGCGCGGCTCCAGCCAGATCGACCCCGATGCCGATGCCGCCGCCGGGCGGCTCAAATATCCGGGCGATGTGTGGATCTTCGAATGGTCGTCGACGCCGGTGCAGCCGAGTTCGGAAAGCCAGTACCGCAAGGCCATGGAAGCGTTGCGCCGCTACAACGAGCGCCTGGGCGCCGGCGAGGCGGTGTTCGATCGGCGGGCCGACAATCTGCTGGCCACGCTCGACCGCATCGCCTCCGATCTCGGCTCCGCTTCGGCGCTGCTGGCCGAACGCATCGCCCTCGGCAGCCGGAGCTGGGTCGATTTCGAGGCGGATGACGTGTTCTACGCCACCAAGGGACGGCTCTACGCCTACTACCTGCTGCTGCAGGGGCTGGGTCGGGATTTCGCCGATGTCATCAAGGAGCGCAATCTCGGCAAGGTCTGGGACCAGATGCTGGCCACCCTGCGCGATGCCTCGATGCTGATGCCCTGGGTCGTGACCAACGGGGATATGGACGGACAGTTCCTGCCGAACCATCTTGCAGCGCAGGGCTTCCTTCTTCTGCGTGGACGAACGCAGTTGCGCGAGGTAACCAATATCCTGCTCAAATAGGGCGGCCTGCCCGACCGGTCGCCCATACGAGGGACGGACCATGTTCATCCAGACCGAGCCGACGCCCAATCCGACGACCCTCAAGTTCCTGCCCGGCCAGCAGGTGTCGCCCGAGGCCACCCTCGACTTCACCGATCCCGAGGAGGCAGCGCGGCTGTCGCCGCTGGCCCGGCGCATCTTCGAGGTGGGCGGGGTGGTCGGAGTCCATCTCGGCGGCGATTTCGTGAGCGTCACCAAATCCGAGGCGGAGGACTGGTATCTCCTGAAACCGGCGGTACTCGGGGCGATCATGGAGCACTACCTGTCCGGCGACCCGGTGGTGCTGCCGGAAGCCCTGGCCGCGCATCGCAGCGCGGCGGCGCCGGATGCCGAGGAGAACGACACGGTGCGCGCCATCCGCGAGCTGATCGACACCCGGGTGCGGCCGGTGGTCGCCCGCGACGGCGGCGATATCGTGTTCCACGGTTTCGAGCGCGGCATCGTCTATCTGCATCTGCGTGGCGCCTGCTCGGGCTGTCCGAGCGCCGTCGTCACCCTCAAGAACGGCATCGAGAACCTCCTCAAATACTATGTGCCCGAGGTGGTCGAGGTGCGCGCGGTCTCCTGACCGACGGAAGGCGAAGTGAAGCTGCTGGCCTTCGACTGTTCGCTGCGGTGCTTCTCCGCGCTCCTCGCCACCGGCCGGGAGGAGCCGCCGGAGCGGGTTTCGCGCGGCCCCGGCGAATGGCGCGGCGAGGAGATCGTCGCTCTTCTGGATGCCCTGTGCCGTCGCCACGGACTCGACTGGAGCGATCTCGACGCGCTGGCGGTGACGGTGGGGCCGGGCAGCTTCACCGGCATCCGCACCGCGGTGGCGGTGGCCCGCGCCCTGTCGCTGGCCGCCGATCTTCCGGTGCATCCGGTCGGCACCCTCGAGGCCCTGGCCCTGGCCGGCCGCGAACGGGCCCTTGATCGGCCGCTCGCCGCCGTCATTCCCGGCAAGCGGGGCACGGTCTATGCCCAGTGCTTCGCCGGTGACGGCACGGTGCGGACCGAGCCCGGTTCGCTGCCGGCCGCCGAGCTCGCCGCCCGCCTGCCGGCGCAGGCGGTGGTGGTCGCGCCCGAGGCGGAAGCGGTGGCCGCCCTCCTGGGGCCGCACCATGCCGTCCACACCGCCTTGCCCGAGGCGGAAGCGGTGGCCGCCCTGGCCCGCCGGCGCATGGCCGCCGGCCTGCCGGCGGTCGCCGGCCATCTCCTGGAGCCGCTCTATCTGCGCGCCGCCGATGCCAACCCCGCTGCCGGCCGCCCGCTTCTCGCCCCGGCCGAGTGAGCGATGCTGGCCCTCAACCGTCCCGGACAGGTGAGCATCAAGACCGTCGGGCCGTTCGATCTCGGCCGCGTCGCCCGTCTCCACCGCAGCTGCTTCGCCGAGGGCTGGAGCCGCAGCGATCTCGCCCATCTGCTGGCCACCCCCGGCGGCTTCGGGCTCATTGCCCGGCTGTTCGACCGCAAGCTCGCCGGCATCGACGCCATGCGCGGGGTGGGCTTCGCCATCTGCCGGGTGATGGGCAGCGAAAGCGAACTGCTGTCGATCGGGGTAAATCCCGCCTATCGCCGGCGCGGCATCGCCTGCAGCCTGCTCCGGGTGTCCATGGAGCGCTGCCTGCTGGCCGGGGCGCGCGCCATGTTCCTCGAGGTGGCCACCGACAACGAGCCCGCCCAGAAGCTGTACGAGGCGCACGGCTTCCAGCGCGTGGGCATCCGTCCCGACTACTACCAGCATGCCGATGGCAGCCGAAGTAACGCCTACACCATGCGTTGCGATCTCCATGCGAGCTGCGGCACGCCGGCGGTCGAAAGGACGCGTTAAATTGTCTCAGCGGAGCCGGCGGACTAGTAGTTCGTAAATGCCCTCGCCCGCCGGACGGCACTCGAGAACCTCCTGACCATGGTCGAGCAGGGCCCGCGGCACGTTGTGCAGAGGCTCGCCCTGGCGCAGCCGGACCCGCAAAATCTGGCCGATTTCCATGCTTTCGAGGCGAAGCTTGGTGCGCACGAAGGTCATCGGGCAGACTTCGCCGGTAATATCGAGTTCGTGGTCGACGGCCGCCGTCCTGTTCTGGTGCTTTTCTTTTTCTGGCTGCGGAAGGCTTGCCATTTCCAGTAAACTTCCTATGCTATTCGCCACTCTGTTCCGCACAAACAAGCCGAAGGACTAGACCTGTTATGAGCGAGACCGAAAAAATAAGCCAGAGTGAGCTGTTGTCCCTGACAACCGAAATCGTCGCCTCCCACGTGTCCAACAACACCGTCGCCGTCAGTGACCTGCCGCAGCTGATCAGCCTCGTTTATACGGCACTCGCTTCGCAGGGCAAGGAGGAGAAGCCGGAGCCCCAGGAGAAGCCGGTCCCGGCGGTTCCCATCCGCAAGTCGGTGACCCCCGACTACATCATCTGCCTGGAGGACGGCAAGAAACTCAAGATGCTCAAGCGGCATCTGAAGACCCACTACAACATGACGCCCGAGGAATATCGTCGCAAATGGGGCCTGCCGGACGACTATCCGATGGTCGCCCCCAACTACGCCAAGCAGCGCAGCACGCTGGCCAAGAAGATCGGCCTCGGCAAGCAGCCGCGGGCCCGTGGCCGGCGGGCGGTCTGACGGCGCGGGCGCCGCGATCCGGGTGCGGGGCCCGGAGCATGGCCGTCGGGCCCCGCCTTGTTTCGCATCGGCGGGCGATGTAGACTTCGAAGCGGGTTCGGGCACCTCACCTCCGCTGCAGGGTGGCGCATGTGAACATCCGCGCATACCTCGTCTCCCGCCCCGGCGGCGCCGGGCAGGCGTCGGCGGTACGCGCATGCCGGCCCGGATTCCGCGAAAGCCCGCACCGCGCGCTTGAAAGACACCGTGGCCTTCATATCTGAGCGGGCCGGAGATCCGCATGTGAACGGACCCTGTCGAGGCGTGCGCAAGAAGCTCTTCATCAAGACCTACGGCTGCCAGATGAACGTCTACGATTCCGATCGTATGGCGGCGATGCTGGCACGCCATGGCTACCAGCAGGTCGACAGCCCCGAAGGGGCGGATCTGGTGCTGCTCAATACCTGTCACATCCGCGAGAAGGCCGCGGAGAAGGTCTATTCGGAACTGGGACGATTGCGGCGCCTGCGCGAGCAGCGCCGCCGCGAGGGCGGCGACATGCTGCTCGCCGTTGCCGGCTGCGTCGCCCAGGCCGAGGGCGAGGCGATGACCGAGCGGGCCCCCTATGTCGACATCGTGGTCGGGCCGCAGGCCTATCACCGCCTGCCCGAGCTCCTGGCCCGTCGGGCCCGCAGCCGGGGCGGCATCATCGACACCAGCTTTCCCCGCGAGAGCAAGTTCGACGAACTGCCGCGCGAGGAAGGGCAGAGCGCGGTTTCCGCGTTCCTCACCGTCCAGGAAGGCTGCGACAAGTTCTGCACCTTCTGCGTCGTACCCTACACCCGCGGTGCCGAGATCAGCCGGCCGGTGGCCGATGTGCTGGCCGAAGCCCGCGACCTG
>CAYYZI010000103.1:0-7868 GCA_964475675.1 uncultured Geminicoccaceae bacterium | reverse complement strand
GGCGGCATCGACATCCTCGTCAACAACGCCGGCATCACCCGCGACGCGGCCTTCCACAAGATGGCCCCGGAGCAGTGGCGGGCGGTGATCTCCACCAATCTCGATTCCCTGTTCAACGTCACCCGTCAGGTGATCGAGGGCATGCGCCAGCGCGGCTTCGGGCGGATCATCAACATCTCCTCGGTGAACGGCCAGAAGGGGCAGTTCGGACAGAGCAACTATTCCGCCGCCAAGGCCGGGGTGCTCGGCTTCACCAAGGCGCTGGCTCTCGAGAACGCGAAGAAGGGCATCACCGTCAATGCGGTGGCACCGGGCTACATCGCCACCGAGATGGTGATGGCGGTGCCCGAAAAGGTGCTCAAGGAGGTGATCCTGCCGCAGATCCCGGTGGGCCGCCTCGGCGAGCCCGCCGAGGTGGCGCGCTGCGTGGTGTTCCTCGCCAGCGAGGATGCCGGCTTCATCACCGGCGCCACGCTCACCGCCAATGGCGGCCAGTACATGATCTGACCGGCGGCGCCCGGCGCCCTTCGGCGCCCCGCCTTCGGCCGTTTCGTCCGGGCTTCTCTTCCGGCGGCATCATGGCTATCCCGTGGTGCGAGAGGGGAATACCGCCATGAATGTCGCGCATGTCTTCGCCCGCAATGCCCGGCGGATGGGCGATGCTCCGGCTGTCGCCCTGGGCCGGCGGCCGTTCGCCGACCATGCCGGGCTGTGCATGCGGGCCGCCCGTCTCGCCGGCGGCATGCAGGAACGTTTCCGTATCCAGCCCGGCGACCGGGTCGCCATCTTCGCCCGCAACCTGCCGGAATATGTCGAGATCATGCTGGCCTGCTGGTGGCACGGCCTCGCGGCGGTGCCGGTCAACGCCAAGCTGCATCCCAGGGAGCTCGCCTGGATCCTCGAGCATTCCGGCAGCGCATTGCTGTTCGCCAGCGAGGATCTCGCCGCCGGACTCGGCGAAGCCCCGGGTACGCTGCGCGAAACCCTGATCATCGGCAGCGCCGCCTACCGGCGTCTGCTGGAAGCCGAGCCCGCCCCCCTCGCGCCGGTCGCGGCGGATGCCATGGCGTGGCTGTTCTACACCTCGGGGACCACGGGAAGGCCCAAGGGGGCGATGATCACCCACGGCAATCTGCGGGCCATGACCTACGCCTATTTCATCGATGTCGACAGCATCGCGCCGGGGGATGCGATCCTGCACGCCGCGCCGATGTCCCACGGCTCGGGGATCTACATTCTCCCCCATGCCGCCGCCGGCGCGGTGCAGGTGGTGCCGGAAAGCGGCGGTTTCGATCCCGCCGAGCTGTTCGCGCTGTTGCCGCACTGGCCGGGCGCCACGCTGTTCGCCGCGCCGACCATGGTCAAGCGGCTGACCGCCCATGCCCGTGCCCACGGCCCCGATACCGCCCCCCTCAAGACCATCGTCTATGGCGGGGCGCCCATGTATCTGGCCGATCTCGACGCCGCCCACGAGGTCTTCGGCTTCCGGCTGGCCCAGATCTACGGCCAGGGCGAGAGCCCGATGACCATCACCGCCCTCGACAAGCGGGCCCATGCCGATACCGGCCATCCGCGCTGGCGCCGCCGGCTGCAGTCGGCCGGCACACCCCAGATCGTCTGCGAGGTGAAGATCGCCGATCCCGAGGGGCGCGAGCTGCCCGCCGGCGAGGTCGGCGAGATCCTGGTCCGCGGCGACAGCGTGGTCCCGGGCTACTGGCAGGACCCGCAAGCCACCGCCCGCACCATGGGCGACGGCTGGCTGCGTACCGGCGATCTCGGCAGCTTCGACGAGGACGGCTTTCTCTACATCCGGGATCGCTCCAAGGATCTCATCATTTCCGGCGGCGCCAACATCTATCCGCGCGAGGTGGAGGATGTGCTGCTGACCCATCCGGGGGTTCGCGAGGTGTCGGTGATCGGCCTGCCCGACCCCGAATGGGGCGAGCGAGTGGTGGCCTGCCTGGTCGCCGAACCGGGAATCGACGAGGCCCGGCTCGATGCCTGGTGCCTGGAGCGGATCGCCCGTTTCAAGCGACCGAAACAGTACGTCTTCCTCGAGGAGCTTCCCAAGAACAACTACGGCAAGATCCTCAAGCGCAGCCTGCGGGCGCGGCTGTGCGGCGAGGATCGGGAGGGCTGAGCCGGCTTCGGACATCTTGCCAGCGCGCGCATCCTCCCCCTAAGATCGCCGCGCGCCGAGGGGGCGCCACGAAAACAGGCCGTCGCGTCGAGAAGGGGAGGCCAGAACAGATGACGACACGCCGAGCAGTATTGGCAGCCGCGGCCACCGCGGTGCTGATCGCCGCCGCCGCCGGAGCCGAGGCGGCCTATCCGGAACGTCCCATCACCCTCGTCGTGCCCTACGGGGCGGGTGGTGCCACCGACATCGCCGCCCGCAACATGACGGCGGTGACCCCGAAATACATCCCGGTGCCGATCCTGGTGGTCAACAAGACCGGCGCCGGTGGCGCCACCGGCACGGCCTTCGTGGCCAACGCTCCGGGCGACGGCTACACGATGATGGTGGCCCGGGTCGGATCGCACACCGTCAATCCGGCGATGAAGGCCAACCTGCCCTATACCATCGACGATTTCCGCTATGTCGGCGTGTTCGAGATCAATCCGGTGGTCTGCGCGACCTCGCCGAGCTCCGGCATCGACTCGATGGAAGCGTTGATCGCCGCGGTGCGCGCCAATCCCGGCAAGATCACCTACAGCTCTTCGGGCGTGGGCTCGATGCTGCATCTGGCCGGGGTGCTGGTACTCGATGCCTTCGGTGTCGAGAATGCCACCCAGATGGTCACCCATCTGCCGTTCCGCGGCGGCGGTGAGGCCGCGCGGCAGGTGGTGGCCGGCAACGCGACCTTCATCTGCACCAATTCCTCGGCCCTGATGGGCCATATCGAGAGCGGCGCCCTCAAGCCCCTGCTGGTCACCACCAAGGAGCGCCTCGAGGGCGTCGATGCACCCACCGCCGCCGAACTCGGCAAGCCCGAACTCGAGGTGCTGGTGGGCTGGAGCGGCATCGCCGGCCCCAAGGATCTGGTCGACGAAGCATACGATGCCTGGGTCGGGTGGCTCGGCGAGATCACCCGCGATGCCGAGTTCCAGGAGCGGATGAGTGCTCTGGGTTCGATCGTGGTGAGCATGAGCCCCGAGGAATCGGTCAAGTTCATCCGCCACCAGTACGAGGTGTTCCGGGCGCTGGTGGACAAGCTCGGCATGCGGGTCGAGTGACCCGAGCGCTCCGGCCGGAGAGATGACGGCGAGGCGCCGCGACCTGCTGCTGGGCATCGGGGTCGCGGCCTTCGCCGCCCTCCTGCTGTTGGTCGTCATCCCACTCGGCGTCAGCGTGCCCAAGGCGGTACGGGCCGCCGTCCTGTCTCCCGATCTGTGGCCAAGGGCGATCGCCGCCATGCTCCTGTTGCTGGGGGCGGGGCTGGCGGTACAGGCCTGGTTCGCGCACGATACCGACGACAACTGGCGGAGCCCGCCCTTCGACCCGGTGGCGGCGCTCAGGCTGCTGGCGGCGATCCTTCTCCTGCTGGTCTATTACTGGCTGGTGCGCCGGCTCGGCATGGTGCTGGCCAGCAGCCTCGCCATTCTCCTGTTCGGCCTGTTCGGCCGCAGCGCGCATCCGCGTCTGCTGCTGGCGACTGCTCTGGTGCTGCCGCTGCTGCTGTGGGGGTTCTTCTACAAGATCGCCGGCATTCCCCTGCCCTCGGGTGACTGGGTGCGCTGGCCGTGAACGCCTGGGATGCCGCCTACTGGGCCTTCCAGACCATCGCCCAGGTCGATGCCATCGCCGCGCTGGGCTTCGGCGTGGTGATCGGGGTGATCGTCGGTGCCATTCCCGGCATGAGTGCCACCATGGGAGTGGCGCTCACCCTGCCCTTCACCTTCACCCTGGAGCCGGTGGTCGGCATCCTGCTGCTGCTCGGGGTCTACAAAGGCGGCATCTTCGGTGGTTCGATTCCGGCCATCCTGATCAAGACGCCGGGCACTCCCGCTTCGAGCTGCACCGTTCTCGACGGGCATCCGCTGGCCGAGAAAGGCGAGGCCGGAAAGGCGCTGGAAATGGCGCTCTACGCCTCCTGCATCGCCGACGTCGTCTCCAACCTCGCCCTCATCCTGTTCGCCGCCTGGCTGGCCGCCTTCGCCCTGAGCTTCGGGCCGCCCGAGTTCTTCACCCTGATCCTGTTCTCGCTGACCATCATCGCCGGAGTGTCCGGCGAATCCCTGACCAAGGGCCTGATCTCGGCCGGGTTCGGGCTGCTGGCGGCGACGGTCGGCCTCGATCTGGTATACGGTACCGGCCGTTTCATCTTCGGCTCGACCGAGCTGATGGCCGGGCTCAACTTCATTCCGGTGCTTATCGGCCTGTTCGCCCTGCCCGAGATCCTCGCATATCTGCGGCGCCCGGCGGAGACCACCGGCAAGGTGATGGATCTGGGCCGGCACCATGTGACCTGGGCCGAATTCCGGCGCTGTCTCCGGGCCATCGGCCTCGGCAGCGTGATCGGCGTGGTGATGGGCGCCATACCCGGCATCGGCGGAGCCCCCTCGGCCTTTCTCGCCTACAGCGAGGCGCGCAGGATCTCCCCCAACCGGGAGCGCTTCGGCAAGGGCGAGCTGGAGGGCGTGGCCGCCTCCGAGGCCGGCAACAACGGCGTCGCCGGCGCCACCCTGATTCCGCTGCTGGCACTGGGGGTGCCCGGCGATGTGATCACCGCCGTCATTCTCGGTGCCTTCATGGTTCACGGGCTGCGGCCGGGGCCGATCATGTTCCAGCAGAACATCATCCTCATCTACGCCCTGTTCATGGGCATCATGCTGAGTTCGGTGTTCCTGTTCATCACCGGCAAGATCGCGATTCGCGCCTTCCGGCGGGTCGCCGATATTCCCAAATCGATCCTCTATCCGAGCGTGCTGGCGCTCTGCGTGTTCGGCGCCTACGCCATCAACAACACCATGTTCGACGTGCTGGTGATGTTCGCCACGGGGCTGCTCGGCTATTTCATGCTGCGCACCGGCATTCCCGCGGCTCCCTTCCTGATCGCTTTCATCCTGGGACCGATGCTGGAGGACAATTTCCGCCAGAGCATGCTGATGTCCCAAGGCGACTTCACCATCTTCCTGAGAAGCGGCATCACCTGGTTCTTCTGGATGGCGACCGCCCTCAGCGTGACCCTCATCGTCCGCCGCGGACTGGGCCGCTGGCGCCGCCCGGTCGAGCTCGCCGGGGATTGAGCGAGAGCCGCCGCAGTTCGGGAGCAGGCCATGTCCTTCAAAGCCGCCATCGTCCAGAGACCGCCGCGGCCGCTCGATCTCGCCGCCTCCATCGAACGGGCGGTGGCCTGGATCGAGGAGGCCGCGGCCGAAGGCGCCCGGCTGATCGTCTTTCCGGAAACCTTCCTGCCCGGCTATCCGAGCTGGATCTGGCGCCTGCGCCCGGGCCCCGATCTCAAGCTCGGCAACGAGATCCATGCCCGATTGCGCGGCAATGCCGTCGATCTTTCGGGCGAGGCGCTGGATCCGGTGCGCGAGGCCGCCGCCCGACACCGGGCGGTGGTGGTGATGGGGCTCAACGAGATCGACGCCACCTTCAGCGGCAGCACGCTGTTCAACACGGTGGTGGTGATCGGCGCCGATGGCCGGCTTCTCAACCGCCATCGCAAGCTGATGCCCACCAATCCCGAGCGCATGGTCTGGGGCATGGGCGATGCCAGCGGCCTCAGGGTGGTGGACACCCCGGTGGGGCGGATCGGCTGCCTGATCTGCTGGGAGAACTACATGCCGCTCGCCCGCTATGCGCTTTACGCCCAGAACATTGAACTCCACATCGCCCCGACCTGGGACTGCGGCGAGACCTGGCTGGCCTCGATGAACCACATCGCGCGGGAGGGCGGATGCTGGGTGCTGGCCACGGGTACGGCGATGCAGGCCGGCGACCTGCCCGAGGATTTCCCCGGCCGCGAGCAGCTCTATCCGGATCCCGCGGAGTGGCTGTGTGCGGGTGACGCGGTGGTGGCCCGTCCCTTCGGCGGCATCGCTGCCGGCCCGCTGACGCGGGACAAGGGCATACTCTACGCGGAGATCGACCCGGAGGCGGCCCGCCGCGCCCGCAAGAGCCTCGATGTCGCCGGTCATTACGGCCGCCCCGACCTGTTCCGTCTCGAGGTCGACCGCCGGCCCAGACCGCCCGTCCTGTTCACCGATTCAGGCGACGCCGCCACCGAGGAATAGGCGGCCGATGCGGGGATCCTCCAGGATTTCCGCGGCCGGAGCCTCGAGCGCCACCCGGCCCTGATCGAGCACCACCCCGAAATCGGAAACGCCGAGGGCACTGCGCGCATTCTGCTCGATCATCAGGATCGCCACCCCGCGATCCCGCAAGCCGGTGAGGATGGTGAAGATCTCCCGGGTCATCCGCGGCGACAGCCCCAGCGAGGGCTCGTCGATCAGCAGCAAGGCGGGATCGAGAAGAAGGGCTCGGGCCAGCTCCAGAAGCTTCTGTTCCCCGCCGGAAAGCACCGAGGCCTGCATCTCCGCCCGCTCGCGCAGCAGCGGAAAGCGATCGAGCATGGCCTCGATGCGGGCATCCAGATCGGGAATGCGGAAGGCGGCGGCGCCGAGCTCCAGATTGTGCCGCACCGAAAGCTCGGGAAAGAGATTGCGGCCCTGCGGCACGAACACCAGCCTGCGGCGCAGGAGCTGCCTCGGACCGAGACCGGTGATCTCGCGGCCCTCCAGGAAAATGCGTCCGGAACGCGGCGGCAGCAGGCCGAAGATGGCCTTCATCAGGGTCGATTTGCCGGCCCCGTTGGGGCCGATCACGGTGGTGATGGCCCGGTGCGGGATGGCCAGCGTGGCGCCCCGGAGGATCGTCACCTGGCCGTAACCGGCGACCAGATCCTCGATGGCGAGTAGCGTCTCAGCCGCCAAGATAGGCCTCGATCACTTCCGGGTCGGCACGCACCGCCTCGGGTGTTCCCTCGGCGATGATGCGTCCCTCGGCCATCACCAGCACCCGACCGCATAGCCGCATCACGAACTCCATGTTGTGCTCGATCAGGACGAAGGTGGCGCCACGCTCCCGGTTGAGGATTCGCAGCCGGTCCTCGAGCTCGGCCAGCATGGTGGGGTTCACCCCGCCCGCCGGCTCGTCGAGGAACACCAGCCGGGGCCCGGCCATGAAGGCCATGGCGATGTCGAGCAGCTTCTGCTGGCCGTAGGAAAGCGAACCCGCCGGGCTGTCGGCGAGATGCTCGAGACGGAAGAACTCCAGCATCTCCGCGATCTCGCCCGAGAGACCGGCATCCGGCGGTCCGAACAGCCGCGCCACCATCGACCCCCGGTGCTCTTGCCCGGCCGCCAGCAGGTTCTGCCGAACCGTCAGTTCGGGGAAGATCTGCAGAAGCTGGAAGGTGCGGCCGATCCCCAGCCGGGAGATGGCGCTGGGGCGCAGGGCGGTGACATCCCGGCCCTCGAGCAGCACCCTGCCGGCGCTGGGCCGGAGCTGCCCCAGAATGCAGTTGAAGAGGGTCGACTTGCCGCTGCCGTTGGGGCCGATGATGCCCAGGATGCCGCCTTCCTCGACGGTGAAGGAGACGCTGTCGACGGCCAGGATGCCGCCGAAGCGGCGGGACAGCTCCCGAACCTCCAGAAGCCCGGTCATCGGGCGGGCTCCCGACGCCGCCGCGGCAGCCGCTCGGCGAGACCGACCAGACCGGCGGGCAGAAAGATGAGAACGAGGATCACCAGCACCGCATAGAGAATGAGGGAGAGGCCTTCGGAAAAGCGCAGCCATTCGGGCAGCAGGACGGCGCACGCCGCCCCCAGCCAGGGACCGAAAAAGCGGCCCGATC
>CAYYZI010000102.1:0-7896 GCA_964475675.1 uncultured Geminicoccaceae bacterium | reverse complement strand
AGAGCGCCATCGCCATGGCCCGGGACCATCCGCAGGCGGTGACCCGCGGTCTCGCCCTCAAGAAGGCCGGCAACGCGATCCTGGCCAAGCTCGGCGGCCGCGAGATCCACCCCGTCAACGTCCGGGTGGGCGGCTTCTATCGGGTCCCCCGCAAACGCGAACTGGCGGAGCTCGTCGATCCCCTGGAGCGGGCCCGCGATCTCGCTCTCGAGATGGTGCGCTGGGCGAGCGGCTTCGATTTTCCGCAGAGCGAGCGGCCCTACACCTTCGTTGCGCTGCGCCACGGACGGGAATATCCCTTCAACGAGGGCCGCGTGGCTTCCAGCGACGGGCTCGACATTCCCGTTCAGGCCTATGACGCGCATTTCGAGGAATACCAGGTTCCCCACTCGACCGCGCTTCGAAGCCGCATCCGCGGGGCCGGCCATTATCTGACCGGCCCGCTGGCCCGCTACCATCTGAACGCCGATCTGCTGCGGCCCGTCGCCAGGGAGGCGGCCAAGGAGGCCGGGCTCGGGCCGAGCTGTCGCAATCCGTACATGGGCATCCTGGTGCGGGCGGTGGAGGTACTTCATGCCTGCGACGAGGCGCTGGCGATCCTCGCCGATTACGAGGAGCCGGAGCAGCCTGCCGCAGCCGTGGAACCGAAGGCGGGTGTGGGCCACGGCGCCACCGAGGCACCGCGCGGCCTGCTCTATCATCGCTATCTGCTGGACGCGGAGGGCATCATCCGCGAAGCGCGCATCGTGCCGCCCACCGCCCAGAACCAGGCGGTGATCGAGGAGGATCTCGTCGAGCATGTGCAGCGGTCCCTCGATCTTCCCGACGAGGCGCTCCGGCACCGCTGCGAGCAGACGGTACGCAATCACGATCCCTGCATTTCCTGCGCCACCCATTTCCTGAAGCTCGAGGTGGAGCGGGAGTGAGGAGGCGGCGGTGGGGCGAACCCTGGTGATCGGCATCGGCCGGGAGCAGCGGGGCGACGATGCCGCCGGCCGGCTGGTGCTGCGGGCGCTCGTGGATCGGGTGCCGCCCGGGGTCGAACTGGTGGAGGAGGAAGGTGAGGCGATGGCCCTCATGGAGCGGATGGAGGGCTTCGATACGGTGCACATGATCGACGCCTGCCGCTCCGGTGCCGCGCCGGGCAAAATCCTGCGGCTGGAGGTGTCCGCGGCACCCCTGCCGGAACTCCGGTTTCAGGTCTCCACCCATGGCATGGGCCTCGTTGAGGCCATCGAGCTCGCCCGGGCGCTGGGCCGGTTGCCTCGGCGTTGCATCCTTCACGCCATCGAGGGACAATGTTTCGATTTCGGCGCCCCCGTCTCGCCGGCCGTGGCGGCGGCGATCGGGGAGCTCGCGCAGCGGCTGGCGGCCGAACTCGCCGCCGCCGGCCGGGGAGGAGATGGCGATGCACGAAGCCGGTCTGGTTCGTGACCTCCTGCGCAGGATCGAGGCGCTGGCCCGGGCCGAGCGGGCGCGGCGGGTGACCGCCGTCACCGTCCGTCTCGGCGCCCTTTCGCACATGTCGCCCGAGCATTTCACCGAACATTTCCGGGAAGCGGCGCGCGGCACGCTCGCCGAGACCGCGCGGCTGCATATCGAGATCTCCGACGACCCCGGCGATCCCGACGCCCTGCATGTCCGGCTCGAGGATGTCGAACTCGATGTCTGAAGCACCGCTCGCCGAAACGCCTGCCGGCCCGGCCCGACAACGGCTGCTCCGGCGCCTGGCGATCCGGGCCTCCGGCAGGGTGCAGGGCGTGGGGTTCCGCCCCTTCGTCCACCGGCTGGCGACCGGGCTCGGCCTCGCCGGCCATGTCGCCAACACGCCGGCGGGGGTGCGCATCGAAATCGAGGGTGCGGCCGGGCCCATCGACACCTTTCTGGAGCGGCTCACCCGCGAGGCGCCGCCGCACGCGGTGATCGAACAGATCGCGATCACGCCTCTGGAGATCACCGGGGAGCGGGGATTCCGGATCGCCCCGAGCATCCTCGCAGCCGGCGGCAGCGCCCTGCCGACACCGGATCTCGCCACCTGCGAGGACTGTCTGCGCGAATTGTTCGATCCGCGGGATCGCCGCTATCGCTATCCTTTCCTCAACTGTACCCGGTGCGGCCCGCGCTACAGCATTCTCGAGGGGATTCCCTACGACCGCGCCCGCACCTCCATGCGGCATTTCCCGATGTGCGAGGCCTGCAGCAGAGAGTACGAGGATCCGGCGAGCCGCCGCTTTCATGCCGAGCCCAACGCCTGTCCCGCCTGCGGGCCGCGGCTGTCGCTGCTCGATCCCCGCGGAAGCACGCTGGCCCGCGAAGAGGCGGCGCTCCAAGGGGCGATTGGCGCACTCGGCGAGGGCCGGATCCTGGCCATCAAGGGCATCGGCGGGTTTCACCTCGCCGTCGATGCCGGCAATGCCGCCGCCGTGACCCGGCTCCGCCTTCGCAAGAACCGCCCGGACAAGCCTTTCGCCGTGATGTTCACCGACATGGCGGCGCTTCGGACCGCCTGCCGGCCCTCGCAGGAGGAGGAGCGGATCCTTCTCGGTCCGGCCCGGCCCATCCTGCTGCTGCGCCGTTGCGAAGACGCGCCGATCGCCGAGGAAGTGGCGCCGGGAAACCCGCTGCTGGGCGCGTTTCTGCCCTATTCGCCCCTCCATCATCTGCTGCTGCGCGGCTGCGGCTTTCCGCTGGTGATGACCAGCGGCAACCGTTCGGACGCGCCCATCGTCATCGACGAGAAGCAGGCCATCGGTCGCCTCGGCGGCATCGCCGATCTGCTGCTGGTGCACGATCGGCCGATCGTACGGCCGGTCGAGGACTCCGTGCTCAGGGTGATCGACGGAGAGCCCGTGCTGCTGCGCCTCGGCCGCGGCTTCGCGCCGCTGGCCGTTCCCTTTCGCGGAGCAGGAGCCGGCATGCTCGCCCTCGGCGGCCATCTGAAGGCGGGCATCGCCGTCACCCTGCCAGAGAGGATCGTCATGGGTGGCCATCTGGGCGATCTCGAAAGCGCGGAGGCGCGCGAGGTCTTTGGCCGCGAGACGGAGGCACTGGCCCGCCTGTTCGGTATTTCGCCCCGCCTCGTCCTCCACGATCGCCATCCCGATTACGCCACCAGCCACATGGCCGGCGCTTTCGGCACCCCCGCTCTCGCCGTCCAGCACCATCTGGCCCACATCGCCGCCTGCATGGCCGAACAGGAGATCGAACCGCCGGCGCTCGGCATCGCCTGGGACGGCACCGGCTTCGGCGGCGATGGCACGGTCTGGGGTGGCGAGTTCCTGCTGGTTGCGGGCACCGGTTGGCGGCGGGTGGCGCGACTTCGCCGATTTCCGCTCCCGGGCGGCGAGCGGGCGGTGCGGGAACCGCGGCGCGCCGCCTTCGGTCTGCTGTTCGCGGCCTTCGGCGAGGGCCTTGCGAAGGAAGTGGACCTGCCGCCGCTGGCAGCCTTCGCGGAACACGAAAGGCGGGTTCTGCTGCGCATGCTGGAACGCGGCATCAACAGCCCCCGCACCTCCAGCGTCGGCCGCCTGTTCGATGCCGTAGCCTCGCTCTGCGGCCTCTGCCAGCGGGCGAGCCACGAGGGCCAGGCGGACTGCGCTCTGGAATGGGCGGCCGAGGATGCGGAGGCGGCAGCACCCTACCCCTTCCCGCTCCGGCCGGCGGACGGCATGCTGGAGCTGGACTGGCAGCCGGCCCTCGAAGCCCTGCTGGCCGAGCTGCGGGCCGGTGCTCCGGCCGGGCACGTCGCCGCCCGACTGCATGCCGGCCTCGTCGCAGCGGTGGTAGCGGCGGCCGAGCGGCTCGGCATCGCGCAGGTGGTTTTGAGCGGCGGCTGTTTTCGCAATGCCCTGCTGCTGCGCCTCACCGCCGCGAGACTGCGGGATGCCGGGTTCCGGCCGGTCTTTCATCGTCGGGTGCCGCCCGACGATGGCAGTCTCGCCCTCGGTCAGGCGGCCGCCGCGTTGCGCCACTGGAACAGGGAGAGCGCCGTATGTGCCTTGCCGTGCCCGGACGCGTGACCCGGATCACCGGGGACGATCCTCCGACCCGCATCGGGCGGGTCGATTTCGGCGGTATCGTCAAGGAGATCAACCTCGCCTTCGTGCCGGAGGTGAAGGTCGGAAACCATGTGCTGGTGCATGTGGGCTTCGCCATCACCGTGATCGACGAGAACGAGGCCCGGCGGGTGCGCCGCTTGCTCGAAGAGCTGGAAGCGGCGGAGACCGGAGAGGCGGGCTGAGCGCATGCGCCATCGTGACGAATACCGGGATCCCGAACGGGTGCGCCGCCTCGCCCGAGCCATCGCCCGCACCGTTACCCGACCGCGCACGCTGATGGAGGTGTGCGGCGGCCAGACCCATGCCATCCTGCGTTTCGGGCTCGACCGGCTGCTGCCGGAAACCGTGACCCTCCTGCACGGCCCGGGCTGTCCGGTCTGCGTCACGCCGGTGGCCCATATCGACAAGGCGATGGCGATCGCCCGCACCCCGGGTGCGATCCTCTGCTCCTACGGCGACATGCTGCGGGTGCCGGGGAGTTCGGGCGATCTCGCCGGTGCCCGGGCGCGAGGTGGCGATGTGCGGGTGGTCTATTCCCCTCTCGACGCCCTCGGGATCGCGCGGCGCGAGCCCGAGCGCGAGGTGGTCTTCTTCGCCGTCGGTTTCGAGACCACGGCCCCCGCCAACGCCATGGCGGTATGGCAGGCGAAGCGGGAAGGGATCGCCAACTTCTCGATGCTGGTCTCGCATGTGCTGGTACCGCCGGCGCTGCACGCCATCCTCGGTTCTCCCGGCAACCGGGTGGAGGGGTTCCTGGCCGCCGGCCATGTCTGCACCATCATGGGCTATCGCCAATACGAGCCGATCGCCGCACGGTACCGGGTGCCCATCGTCGTCACCGGCTTCGAGCCGGTCGATATCCTGGAAGGGGTCCTGATGTGCCTGCGGCAGCTCGAGCAGGGCCGGGCGGAGGTGGAGAACCAGTACGCCCGCTCGGTCCGCCCGGAGGGCAATCCGGAGGCGCGGCGCCTCGTCGCCGAGGTGTTCCGGGTGGCCTCGCGGCACTGGCGGGGGATCGGCGAACTCCCCGAAAGCGGGCTGGAGCTGGCTGCCGAATTCGCCGAATTCGACGCCGAGCGCCGTTTCGGGCCGATACCGTCGGGCGGAGAGGAGGCGGATGCGGGCTGCATCGCCGGGCTGGTGCTGCGGGGCGAAAGGAAACCGCCGGATTGCCCGGCCTTCGGCAGCCGCTGCACCCCCGAACGGCCGCTCGGCGTCACCATGGTCTCCTCCGAAGGCGCCTGCGCCGCCTACTATCGCTACCGCCACGGGGAAGGCGGGCCGGAATGAGCGACGGGCCGGAGCTTTCCTGGAACTGCCCGCTGCCCGCCGAGGACGAAGGGGTCGTGCGGCTCGCCGATGGGGGCGGCGGGCGGGCCATGCAGCGCCTCCTCGATACCGTCATGCGGCCGGTCTTCGCCGATCCCGAACTCGCCCGCGCCCATGACGGGGCAGTGCTCGATCCCGGCGGGCCGATCGCCTTCACCACGGACACCTTCGTCGTCCGCCCGCTGTTCTTTCCGGGTGGCGATATCGGCAGCCTGGCGGTGTGCGGCACCGCCAACGATCTCGCCATGTGCGGCGCCGAACCGCTGGCCCTGAGCCTCGGCCTGGTGCTGGAAGAAGGGCTGCCGATCGCCCTGCTGCGCCGGATCGTGGAATCGATGAGGGCGACCGCCGATGCGGTCGGCATGCGCCTCGTTACCGGCGATCTCAAGGTGGTGGAGCGAGACCGGGCCGACGGTCTCTACGCCAACACCACCGGCATCGGTCGCCTCCGCAGTGCTCGGCGCATCGAGCCCGCCGCGCTCCGCCCCGGTGATGTGGTGATCGTCAGCGGGGATATCGGCCGCCACGGGATCGCCGTGCTCGCCGCCCGCGAGGGTCTGGGCTTCGAGACCGTGGTGGCGAGTGACTGCGCGCCGGTGGTGGCGCCGGTGCTGGCCCTGCTGGAGGCCGGCCTGGCGGTCCACTGCCTGCGCGATCCCACCCGCGGCGGGCTCGCCGCGGCCCTGGTCGAGATCGCCGAGGCGGCCGATCTCCGCATCCGCGTCGAGGAGGCTGCGGTGCCGGTGCGCGAGGAGGTGCGCGCCGCCTGCGAGCTTCTCGGCTTCGATCCCCTGCATCTGCCCTGCGAGGGACGTTTTCTCGCCTTCCTGGCGGCGGCGGATGCGGAACGCGCGCTCGCCATCCTGCGGGGGTTTCCGGTGAGCCGGGAAGCGGCGGTGATCGGCCGGGTGGAGGAGGGCGCACCCGGGCGGGTGCTGCTCGAAACCCCGTTCGGCCAGGAGCGGCCGCTCGACATGCCGAGCGGCGAGCAGCTCCCACGCATCTGCTGAGCCCGCGCGCAGCGCTTCATCCTGTGGCGAGCTGGGCCTCGAGCGCCTTCAGATCGCCGAGCACCCAGAGATCGCGGATCCGCTCTGCCTGAAAGGTGAAAAGGGCGGCACCCGCCCAGGAAACCCTCCTGCCGGTGGGCGGGTAGCCCATCACCTCGCCCCGGTGGAGGCCGCCGAAGGTCATCCGCGCGAACACCTTGGGTGGCGCGCAGAGCAGATCCTCGATGATGCAGCGATAGTCGCCGAAGGCACGGTGCACCGATTCGAGGTACGCGACGAAGCCGGCCCGCCCGAGCGTCTCGGCTCCGAGGGAGCCGCGAAAGCGGATATTCTCGTGGAGGAGTTCGGGCAGCAGCCCGAGCTCGCGCCGATTCCACACCGCTTCGTAGAATTTCCGCACCTGCCCGGCGAGATCGGCCATCGACCCGCGAGCCGCCCCGACTCCCGGCCTCAGGAAGTGGGGCCGATCTGCCAGCCCTTCTCGAAGTGCCGCTCGGAGCTGTCGTCGACCACCACCTCGATGCGGCCCTCGGCCGGCGGCACGAAATCGAACACCAGGGTCGGATCCTCGGACAGCGAGATGTCGCCATCCACGGAAAGGAGCGGCCGCCCGTCGAAGCGGACGTCGATCTTCGTCACATAGTCCGGCGGAATCCAGTTGCGGGTGAGCTGGTCGATCTGCAGCCCGGTATAGTTGGGATGGCCGATCTTGAGCTTGGCCCGCAGCGGTGTTCCCGCCTCGAAAGGAGTGAGCGGCCGGAACTTCATCTTGCCCAGCCGGGCCATGGCCACCTCCTTGTCCTTGAGGCCCGGAGCCGAGCAGCCACCCGCCGCCTTGACGAAGCGGTCGACCATCAGGAGCTGGCCGTTCGCGGTCTCGGCGATGATCCGGACGGGCGTGTAGGCATTGACCCGTACCCGCGTCTCCAGCCGGCTGATCGCGAATTCCGGAGAAAGGTGAAACACAGCGGCGACCGGCGCCGGGTTGTTCTCGATCACCAGCCACAGCTTGCGGATCGGATCGGCCGGGCTCTGCCCGGTCGGCAGCAGGGTGACGGCGATCGGCACCATGGCCGCGTCCAGGGCCCGCTTGGGCGCCTCCAGCGCGAGCCGGGCGCTGCCGTCGGCGATGGCGCGTCCCTCGAACAGCATCTCGCGAATGGTCGGCCAGTTGCTGTCCTCGGCAGCATGTGCGGCACCGAAGGATCCGATCGCCAGGAACAGCCCGAGCCAGAGCCGTGCGACCGATCGTCTCGTCCTGCCCATATCCGTCACTCCCATTCCAGCTCGGTATATGCCGCCACCACATTGCGCCCGTGATTGGGTTCGATCAACCGCCAGCGCGCCGGATCGGGCGGCGGCACCGCCTCCACCGCCTGCGCCAGCGACAGCCCCCGGTCCAGGGCCTCCCGCACCGAATCGCGCAGCCCCTCGAGGTAGCCGCGTTCCGGCGCCAGCGCATCCGGCCATGCGGCGGAGGCCGGTCCGTGTCCGGGAAC